>CAMZKY010000314.1 GCA_947311455.1 uncultured Marinosulfonomonas sp.
AGGCAGGGTTGTCAGAGAATGGGTTGCAGCCCGCAATCAGTTCGCTATCCTATACCCCGAACGGTTCAATAGATGACCCGTTTTAACCGCATGGGCCAAGCCACATACACAGACTTTCTGACATTCCCACTATACTACTTTTGGTGAACTCTCCCAATTAATTACAGATAATTGGGAAATTTTTGATCCGGTCTTCTCGTCTAAATTAGCTGTAAGCAGGATAACCAATCAATTGAATCTATTGCGCGGACCAATTGCACATTGCAACGCAACCGACGACATTGAGCAAGAACGATTGAATCTAGCGGTGCGCGATTGGTTCAAATTAATGTCGTAGCCCACGCTTGAGCCGTCAATGGTGTATTGCCCTCAAACACCCCCCCCACTTCCATTCCCCCCCACATAGCGTATGGGTGGGGAAACTTTATGGAGAGTGAGAATGGAAACATCACAGAGTATCGTTGAAACGGTTGCGGCGGCTCGGGTTGTTGTGGCGGGATTGGGCGGCGGGGATTCGGACAAGGTTGCGGCGGTGGCGGTTGATTTGTTTACCTTGTTCGAGGCCCGCATGCAGCATCATTTTAAACGCGGGCCGTTTTCGCGCAAGTTGAAGGCGTTGTTGTTAGAGGCGGGTAAAACCGATCTGGCGGATCGGGTGTATCAGTATTATCTGGCGGTCAATGTTTTAAAACACGGCAAAGGGGCCAGCTATCGGGAGCTGCTGGCGCTGCCGAACCCTCGGGTTGCAATGAATTCAGACGATGGCCCCAATGGCCTTGTGGATGTGATTTCGCAAGGGTTTTTTGACGGGTTAAGCCAGACTATTCTTGATGCCCACGAATTTCTGGAAGGGTAAGTCGTGTAACACCTCCTTGCGTATGGGGTAAGGGCTGCTTCAAAACAGAATTAAGCCTTTGGCGAGGATAGTTAAGCGAAAAAGAAACTGTTTGGGGTGGGTGTGGCAATTCGTCGGTGACAGTTGCATTTCAAATGTCTATGGTATGCGCACGCAATACCGTCCCATGAGAAGGCGCAGCAGGAATTGGCACATACCGTTAGTTTTTCGGCGCGTCGCACGCGTTTGATGAATCGCTATCATGCGCGGTTAAGCACGTTTGGGCGTGCGGCAACTGGATTTACCTCACAGCCGGAGCCTCGCACGATTGGATCGTTTGCGCGGGGGCGTCAGCTGACAGCAGGGAATTACCAGTTTGCGGGGCATTTGATTGAATCGCTCGAGTCATCAATTTGGGATCTGGACATGCCGTCGGCGATGTTCGAAGAAAAGCTGCACGGGTTTCGATGGCTGGATGATATGGCGGCGGTTGGGGATGGGCCGGCGCGCATTAAGGCACAAGAATGGTTATTTGGATGGCTTGATCGTTATGGCAAGGGCAAGGGCATTGGCTGGACACCTGATTTAACCGGACGGCGAATGATCCGCTGGATCAACCACGCGTTTTTCGTCTTAAGCGGGCAGGAATCGGACGCATCGAATGCATATTTTCAATCGCTTGGGCATCAGACCACATTTTTAAGCAAGCGTTGGCAGGCGGCAGAACCTGGTTTGCCACGGTTTGAGGCGCTGACGGGGTTGATTTATGCGGGGCTTGCCCTGACGGGGATGGATCAACACGTCAAACCCGCGATCAAGGCATTGGCCAAGGAATGCGAAGATCATATTGATTTGGAAGGCGGTATCCTGACCCGCAATCCCGAAGAACTGCTTGAAGTATTTACCCTGCTAATCTGGGCTGCGTCGGCTTTATCCGAGGCGGGCCAAACTGCGCATAAGGCGCATCTGGATGCAATTGAACGCATCGCACCAACCTTGCGCGCGCTGCGTCATAGCGACGGCGGATTGGCGCGGTTTCATGGTGGGGGGCGCGGGGTTGAGGGGCGTTTGGATCATGCGCTGGCCGCATCTGGTGTGCGGGCCATGGTGAACACCGGCCTTTCGATGGGATATGCGCGCATTAGCGCGGGGCGCACCAGTGTGATTGTGGATGCAAGTCAGCCGCCTTCTGGTGCTGCATCAAGTGAGGCACATGCCTCGACATTGGCATTTGAATTGTCATCAGGGCGGCGGCCTTTGATTGTGAATTGCGGGTCAGGCGTAACGTTTGGCGATGAATGGCGCCGCGCCGGACGGGCCACGCCCTCACATTCGACCCTTGGTATTGACGGGTATTCGTCGTCGCGGCTGGGGGTTGGTAGCTCGGCCTCGGGGCGGGATCGCGAGTGGTTGATTGATACGCCAAGCAGCGTTGAAATGCGCCAGATTGCCGATCAGGAGGGCATCCGGTTTCAGGCGGGGCATGACGGGTATCACAGTACCCACGGGTTAACTCATATGCGGCGACTTGATCTGTCATCCAACGGACGCGCATTGTCGGGCGAAGACACGTTGGTCGCGGTTTCCGAGGATAGCAAAAAGCGGTTTGATACATTGGCGGGGGGCATGGCCCATGTTGGTATCCCCTACACCGTGCGGTTTCATTTGCACCCCGATGTGGATGCGGAGCTGGATATGGGCGGCACTGCCGTTTCGATGGTTTTAAAAAGCGGCGAAATCTGGGTTTTCCGCCACAACACAGGTGCGGAATTACTACTGGAACCTAGCGTTTATCTGGAAAGAAATAGATTAAAACCGCGCGCGACCAAACAAATCATTTTATCTGCCCGCGCAATGGAGTATGCGAGCCGCGTAAGCTGGCGGTTGTCCAAAGCACAGGACACACCGATGAGTTTGCGAGACCTTAATCGCGACTAGACTTTTAACCACTTGGGGACTTCACAAATGACAACTTCCGCACCTATCCGCCGCGCCTTACTGTCGGTATCGGATAAAACTGGGTTGATTGAACTGGCCAAAGGGCTGGCTGAATTTGGAATTGAACTGCTATCAACCGGCGGCACCGCCCGCGCGCTGCGTGAAGCGGGGCTGGAGGTGACAGATGTGTCGGAAATCACCAATTTCCCCGAAATGATGGATGGCCGCGTCAAAACCCTGCATCCGATGGTGCATGGCGGATTGCTGGCGCTGCGCGATAATGACGAACATCAGGCGGCGATGCAGGAACACGGCATTGGCCCGATTGATCTGCTGGTGGTGAATTTGTATCCGTTCGAGGAAACTGTGGCCAAAGGTGCGGATTACGACACCTGCATTGAAAACATTGATATCGGCGGCCCTGCGATGATCCGCGCGGCGGCGAAAAACCATGC
>CAMZKY010000315.1 GCA_947311455.1 uncultured Marinosulfonomonas sp.
CCAAAGAGGCAGCCGAGAAAGCTGCTGCTGAAGCTGAAGCCGCAGCCAAAGAGGCAGCCGAGAAAGCTGCTGCTGAGGCTGAAGCCGCAGCCAAAGAGGCAGCCGAGAAAGCTGCTGCTGAAGCTGAAGCCGCAGCAAATGCCGCAACTGACGCAGCCTCCGATGCCGCTGCTGCCGCAACTAACACAGCCACCGATGCTGCTGCCGCCGCAACTAACACAGCCACCGATGCTGCTGCCGCCGCAACTGACACAGTGACGGAAGCTGCTGCAGAAAGTGGCTCTATGATGGATAGCCTGCTAAGTGCAGACAATTTTGATGCTGCAAAAATCGGTGAAATAATTGACGGTTCGGAACTAGGTGCGTTGAAGAAAACCGCCCTAAAAGCCGCTGTCGCCAAAGCTGCCGAAAATCCTGAACTGATTGCCAGTGTCATTGAAAAAGTTAAAGCCGCACTTGGTAAATAAGCAAATGTAAAACCAAAGCCGCCCGTTTTCGGGCGGCTTTTTATGATTCTGGGTTAATATTGATTAAATCCATTTAAACTTGGGTTTAATCAATATTAACGAAGGGGTTAGAGGAAATCGGCTATATGAATTCCATATGCGATTTCCCCCAAATTCTAGCGCCGCTCAAAAGGTTAAGGCAAAGCCCTGTGCCTAATCAACAAACGCCTTTTCAACCACATATTCGGCGGGTATGGAGTTTGAACCTTCGGTTAGGCCAAAGCCTTCTAAGATTTCTTTCATATCCTTGTTCAACCCAATTGAGCCGCAAATCATTGCGCGGTCGTGGTTTTTGTCCATTGGGGGAACCCCCAGATCGGCAAACAGCGACCCATCGCGCAGCTTGGTAGTGATGCGGCCCATCTTGGGGCTGTCTTCGCGGGTTGTGGTTGGATAGTAGCGAAGTTTGTCGCCAATGAATTCACCGATCAGCGGATCATCCGCAAGGCTTTCTACCAACAAACGGCCATATTCCAATTCTGCCACTTCACGGCAGGTGTGGCACATGATGACTTCGTCATAGTTTTCATAGGTTTCAGGCTCGCGCATAAGCGAGGCAAAAGGTGCAATCCCCGTGCCGGTGGCAAAAAAGTAAAGCCGTTTGCCAGGCAAAAGCGCGTCATGCACCAAGGTTCCGACGGGTTTGGGCCGCAGGATGATTTCATCCCCAACTTTGATATGCTGCAATTTCGACGTTAGCGGGCCGTCTTGCACTTTGATCGAATAAAACTCCAGCTCTTCATCCCAGCTGGGCGAGGCGATGGAATAGGCGCGTAGCAACGGTTTGCCATTATCGCCCATCAGACCAATCATTACAAATTCGCCCGAGCGAAATCGCAAGCTTTGAGGGCGTGTCACCCGAAACGAGAATAAACGATCTGTCCAATGCGTCACCTTGGTAACAGTTTGCGCATCTGGCAAGGTTGGCTTTGCCCGTGACTCTGACATATATTTCGACCCTTTGTTATTTACACCTAAGGCGTATTGGATTGTGTATTCGCGCAGTGGTTCCTATATCCATTCTGTGGGCCAAGGTCTAGCAAAACAACCGCGACCGATGGTCATTCTGCTGCCAACCTGCGCGAAAAAGCCAATGATCCTGAGGTTGATGCGCGGCCATGGCATCACTGATTTCTATGTCATCAAAGCCGGAACGCCGCGCCATGGCGTATTGATCGGCAAGCAGATAGCCCGAGGCCTGCAAAGCCCCCCCCCTGTAGCCTTTGTTGCGCAACCTGCGCGCCATGGTAAAGCCGCGCCCATCGGAAAAATCGGCAAAGTTGATGGTGATCTGGGGTATGCCGTTTAAATTTAGATGATCTGGATATGTGTTATGATCCGGTGCAAGGTGCAGGATAGAATTCAGGGTTTGGGTTTTTGGCGGTGCGGGGTGAAAGCCCGTATCATTGACGATTACATTCATAACGCAGTTCTTTCCGAAATTGTTGTTGCGGCGGGGAAATGTATGCCGCATTCGGTTTTTTCCTGATCTCGCCATCGGCCTGCACGGGGGGATTCATTTTCCAAGCTTGGGGATGTGCAAGGCTGACAGTCGGTTGAGCGATAGCCTTTGGGGATCAAGGGATGGGCGGGTGAATCGTGCTTTTTCATATAGATATGGATGTCTTGTGCGCTCCAACGGGCCAAGGGGTTGATTTTGGTTTACGCGTCTGTTTGCGTTTCGAATGTGGGCAAGCTCGCCCGCGCGGTATCCTGATCCGTTAGGTAGATCACGTTACCGGCCATTAGATCATTGGCAGTGATGATTTTTGGAGTGTAGGGTTTTGACATTGGGTGGCTCCTGTCGATGTTAAATTTCAATAAATATAGGAAAAAATTCCAATAAGATGCGATGCTTGCCGCTAAAACAGGAAAAATATTTTACTTACTTGCCGATTATGTATATGAAAACCCAACAATCAGGGGGCACATGGAATGGCAAAGCAACTAGACACACTGGATCGGAAAATCCTGATCGAGCTGCAACGCGATGCAAGCCAATCGCTGGACGTAATTGCCAAAACTGTTGGTTCAACCAAAACGCCGGTTTGGAACCGGATCAAGAAAATGCGTCGTAACGGGGTGATTGGGCGGCAAACGGTTTTGTTGAATCCGGAAAGCCTTGGGCTTGAGGCGTGTTTCTTTGTTTTGGTGCGCACCTCGGAGCACGAGGCCGACTGGCAAAAGGCATTTTTAAAGGCTGTGCGTGAACGCCCCGAGGTGATGGAAGCACACCGGTTGGCGGGCGACATCGATTATATTTTAAAGGTGCGGGTGAAAAATGCCAAAGCCTATGACACGTTTTATCAATCACTGATTTCGCAAGTGAAGGTGTTTAACGTGACCGCGCTTTTGTCGATGGAAGAAATTAAATCGACCACTGTTTTAGCCGTATAAGCTCCGTAAATACCAAAAAACATGGCTGCAATTTTATCTGGTAAATTGACGTAACCACCTGATCATGCTTGGGTATATGCCGCGCATATTGCACTACTAAACTATTTTAGTGTTTCTATTTTCCGTTGAAATCGACGAGTCAACACTGCGTATCGCTTTTTGCAAAAAATGTAGGTTTATGAGCCGTGCAAGGAGACGTCTAATCGTTCCAAGCCATGAAAATGGTATTTGTTGCTATAACGTGTGTGGGCGAGCGTAATGGTACCGCAACGATCAAATAGAATTGGCAAAGCAATGCGCAGTTCCAACCGTGCCAGGGGTGCGCCGACGCAAAAATGCAGACCACCGCCAAATGCGGTATTCGCTTTGATCGGGCGTAGCGGATTAAACACATCTGGATCACCGTAAGCCGCTGGATCACGATTGGCGCTGGCCAACAGACACGCCACCATCTGGCCGCGTTTGATGGTTTCGCCAAAAATGCCGATATCCTCGCGGGCGATGCGGGTGAAAATATGCAAAGGTGGGTCATAGTGAAAGATTTCCTCAACACAGGTGTCGATGTTTTCGCGGGTCAGCGCCCGCGTAATATCCCCATGCGTAAGCAGCGCTTTGATCCCGTTGCCCATGCTGTGCACCGTGGCCTCGTGCCCGGCGTTCAGCAGCAATATGCATGTGGTGATCAATTCATCGGTGGATAGTTTTTCACCGTCTTCTTCGGCTTTAATCAAATGGGTGATCAGATCGTCAGCGGGGGATTTCCGTTTTATTTCAATATATTTGCGCATGAAAGCTGCGAATTCTTTGGCGGCTTTGACCGCTGCATCCTCGTCATCGCCAGTCTTTTTGGCTTGATACATAGTGACCATCGCGTTTGACCAGATAAGCAGCTGATCTGCCATGGCTTCGGGCACCCCCAGCAATCGACAAATGATAATTACCGGAATTTTCTGGGCATACGCTTCCAGCAATTCAACATTCTCGCCCCGAAACCCGTCGATTAACCCGTGGCTTATGGCTTCGATATCAGGGCCAAGCTCTTTGATCCGGCGCGAAGTAAAAGCGCGTAAAACCAGACTGCGCAAGCGAGTATGGCGCGGCGGGTCAAGTTCCAGCATTGAATGGGATTCAATGTCGTAAAACGGTTTCAGACGGGCAGGGATCACCGGTTTCAGATCATCCGGCATTTCGCGGCCAAACCGACGATCACGTAACACCGCGTTCACCGTTTCATAATGACTGACGCAGGGCATACTATAATCATCCCACCAAACCATTTGCCCCATATCACGCAGCGTTTGATAAAAAGGATAGGGATTTTGCACAAAATTCAGGTCGGTCGGGGATTGAGAAATATATTTCATTCCAGGGTTTTCGCCAATGGCGCTGGCTATTACAAGGGCAGGTTTTTAAAAAGGCCTTATGAAGGTATCGAATCTTACACGTATCGGGGTAATATTGATTTACCTAACGGCCCTTGTCGGGGTTACCGGCTCGGTGGGGTGGTACGCGTATATTTCTGCTCTGGATCAGCTTTCAGTGCAGGGGCGGGTGAATTTGTCACTGTCGGCTGATCGTGTGGTTGGTCAGTTGCAGCGCTATCGGCAGGTGGCGTATTTGATGGCGGATCATCCCGCGTTGATTGAGTTGGCGACGGGGCAGGCGGATCAAACATCGGCGCAACAGTTGTTGCTAAACACCGCGGATAAGGTTGGCGCGTGGGAAATTGCCTTGGTTGGGCGTGATGGTTTGGTGATGGCCTCGTCCAAACCTGGGCAATCGGTTTTGTTACAGATCAAAGGGCAGGCGCATTTTGAGCGTGGTTTGCGCGGTTCATTGGGCAGTTTACACGAGTTTCGCACAGATGCTGGCAAACGATTGTTCAGTTTTGCCGCCCCCGTCCGGGATGGCAGCCGGATAGTTGCGGTATTGGTGGCGGTGTTGGATGTCGAAACAATTGAAGAATCAAATTGGCGCGGCGATCAACATACGGTTTTCTTTAGTGACGCATCGGGTTTGGTTTTTATCACCAATCGCTCGGAACTGGTGCTGCGCACTGTTGGAAAGCGCGGCAAAGACGGGTTTAAACCGGATAGTATAACAGGCATTGGCGGCCATGAGATTTGGGATATGAACAGTGGGCCGTATATTCCCGATCACGCGTTGCATTTAACCCAGCCGATTTCGGTGATTAGTCTTAAGGGCGAGATATTGCTTGATACGAACCCCGCGCGGCGCATTGCCATGTTACGGGCTGCGGTGGTGGCGGCGATTTTTGTGGCGTTCGGGATGCTTTTGTATTGGCTTGCAGCGCGGCGGCGTGTGCTTGCCGATAAGTTGATCTATGAAGCGGAATCGAATGTCATTTTGGAGCAGCGGGTTGAAAAACGCACCGAAGCCTTGCGGGTTGCGCAGGCGGAACTGGTGCAGGCCGGAAAATTGGCGGCCCTTGGGCAAATGACCGCGGGGATCAGCCACGAGTTAAATCAGCCGTTGATGGCGATCCAGTCTTTTGCTGAAAATGCCGAAATATTCATGGAACGGGGCGATGACGCCACGGCCAGAAAAAATCTGACCCGCATTTCTGAATTGTCTCACCGAATGGATCGGATCATCCGTAATTTCCGCGCGTTTGCCAAGCAGGAAAACGAGCCGATCGATGATGTGGACGTGGTCGAGGTGATCGAAAAAGTGCTGGATATGAGCGAGACGCGCTTTGAACAGTTGGATATTGGCGTGAAATGGCAGCCCCCGGAAAAACGTCCGATTGTGCGCGGCGGGGATGTGCGCTTGCAGCAAGTGATTGTCAATTTGGTTTCAAACGCGATTGATGCGATGGACGGGCAAACTGATAAACGCCTGCATATCTGGGTTGATGGCAGTGCCGACAAAACCACCGTGCATGTGCGTGATAATGGGCCAGGTATTAGCGACCCCGAGAAAATATTTGAACCATTTTATTCCACCAAAGAAGTTGGTAAATCCGAAGGCATGGGTTTGGGCCTGTCTATTTCTTACGGTCTGGTTCAAAGTTTTGGTGGGGCTATTCGAGGGCGCAATCCTGCGCAGGGTGGTGCGGAATTTACCATCGAGCTAACAAACGCAGGGATTAAAATATGAGCAATCGGGTGCTATTGGTAGATGACGACGCCTTGGTGCGCGAAGCCTTGGCACAAACCTTGATTCTGGCCGGATTTAATCTGATCGCCGCCAGCAGTTTTATCGAGGCCAAGGATCATATCAGTGTCGATTTTGACGGGGTGATCGTTTCGGATGTGCGGATGCCGGGCAAAGACGGATTTGCGCTTTTGGATTATGTAAACAGCATCGATGCGGATTTGCCGGTGATTTTGCTAACTGGCGAAGGGGATATACCCATGGCTATTCGCGGCATTACCCAAGGCGCGTTTGAGTTTTTGGAGAAACCTTGTGCATCTAAAGAACTGATTTCGTCCGTCACCAATGCCCTGAAAACCCGCGACTTGGTGATGGAAAATCGGGCTCTGACCCAACAAATCACGCGCGGGGATGCGGCGGCAAGAATGCTGTTTGGTCAATCACAGCACGCCAATGCTCTGCGGGATCAAACGCGTAAGGTGGCGGCCACGGGGGCTGACGTATTGATCAGCGGTGCGCCGGGCACCGGCACCTCGAAAGTTGCGGAAGTGATCCATTTGTTATCAGAGCGTGCCGAGCAACCGTTTGAAAAGGCAGCGGCAGCGTCATTAACTGTCGATACCTTGAAAGAAGCGATAAAAAGGGCAAACTCAGGCACGCTGTTCTTGGATGAGGTTAGCGCGCTCAAGCCTGAAACCCAGTTTGCTTTGCTGGAATGCCTTGAGAATAATTGCGGTGTTCGGGTTTTGTCGGGCAGTTATCGTAATCTTACAGCGGATGTTGAAAAAGGCGTGTTTAACCATGATCTGTTTTACAAAATAGGCGTGACAACGGTGCGTATTCCCAGCCTGCGCGAACGGCCAGAAGATATTCCGATATTGTTCCAGAAATATGTCGATATCGCCTGTGAGCAAGCTGCCCTTGCGCCGCGCGAGATTTCACAGGAGATGTTGGCACGGCTTATGGTGCAAGAGTGGCCGGGCAATGCCCGTGCGTTGATGAATGCGGCGATGCGGTTTGCCCTGGGGGTTGAGGAAACGCCCCAAGATTCCGGCCTTGGATTAACTGAACAATTGGCCCAAGTAGAGCGCAGTTTATTATGTGATGCGCTACGCCGTGAAAATGGCAATGCGTCAGAGGCGGCCAAGTCGTTAAAACTACCGCGCAAGACCTTTTATGATAAATTAACCCGCTTCGGGATTCGTGCGGATCAATTTCGATAACTGTGCGGAAATCCGCACAGTGCTGTTTTAACCTGTCTGAAAAACCGCCCACCCAAATATGATTCCATTAGAGACGACACTATAGATAAAAATAACGCATTGAAATAAATGCAATTTTTCTAAGTTCAAGGAACTATGATTTTTTTCTTGAGTGGCTGTGCTTGTCGGGGTCTGATGAGGTGCGCGCTTATGCGCATAAGAATTCGTATGACCAAATTCCGGGAGGGAACCCTATGAAATTTCTACCTGCTGTAGCTGCTGTTGTAGCTCTGTCTTTCACTGCCCAAGCCGCGTCTGCATCCGCTGGATGTGACGAAGGCGAAGTTGTGATTAAATTTTCGCACGTAACAAACACTGACAAGCACCCGAAAGGGATCGCGGCGTCATTGCTTGAAAAACGCATTAACGAAGAAATGGACGGTAAAGCCTGCATGGAAGTTTACCCGAACTCCACGCTTTATAACGATAACAAAGTTCTAGAAGCGCTGCTTCAGGGCGATATTCAAATGGCTGCACCAAGCCTCTCAAAATTCGAAAAATTCACCAAAAAATTCCGCTTGTTCGATCTGCCATTCATGTTCAAAAGCATGGATGCGGTTGATGCCTTCCAAAACGGCGAAGCAGGTCAGGCGTTGCTTGACTCCATGCAAAAACGCGGCCTTCAAGGCTTGGCATTCTGGCACAATGGCCTAAAACAGCTTTCTGCAAACAAACCGTTGATTGTGCCATCTGATGCAAACGGTCTGAAATTCCGCGTGCAATCCTCTGACGTTCTGGTTGCGCAAATGGAAGCCATCGGCGGTTCACCGCAAAAAATGGCGTTTTCCGAAGTGTATGGTGCGCTGCAACAGGGTGTTGTTGATGGCCAGGAAAACACTTGGTCAAACATCTTTGGTAAAAAATTCTTTGAAGTTCAGGACGGTGTAACCGAAACCAATCACGGGATCATTGATTATCTGGTTGTGACCAATGTTGACTGGCTGGAAAGTCTTGACGCGGATGTGCGCGATCAGCTGATGACCATTCTGAAAGAGGTAACAGCCACACGTAATGCTGAAGCCTTTGCCGTGAACGAAGCCGCCAAAGCCTCGATCCTTGCGGCAGGTGGTAAAATCGTTACGTTGACACCGGAACAGCGCCAAGCATGGGTTGATGTGATGATGCCTGTTTGGGACAAATTTGTTGGCGATGTTGGCCAAGAAAACATTGACGCGGCACAAGCGATCAACGACTCGATGTAAGCACTAAAATCTGCGTGCGCCCACACAGAAGGGGCGCGCGCTTTTCGTTTAAAACGGGAGGGGACGTTATGCATCCAGCACCAAGCGCAAGCTTTGTTGACCGGATCGAAGAGACGCTGATTGCGGTTCTTTTGGGGTTAATGACCATGATTACATTTGCAAATGTGGTTGTGAGATATGCTTTTAATTCTAATATTCTTTGGGCACTGGAACTGACAGTGTTTATGTTTGGCTGGCTGGTTTTGCTGGGCGCCTCTTATGCCGTGAAAAAGAACGCCCATTTGGGGGTTGATGCGGTAATAAACATGCTGTCTGAAGGGCCGCGTAAAGCCCTTGCACTGGTTTCTGTGGCGATTTGCATCGCGTTTTCATTTTTGCTGTTGAAAGGTGCGTGGGATTACTGGGCACATTTTGGCAATTTCCCCCAAACCACAGGAAAATGGTTCCCCACCGGATTTGAAGACAAATTCCGCGGGCAGGGCTGGTTTGAAACGAATGATATTCCGGTCCCGTTTTTCCTGAACTGGATGAGTGATGTGTTCAATAATGGCGATGCCTATGAAAAACTGCCGCGTCTGGTGCCCTATTTTGTGATGCCGCTTTCCATGGCGTTGTTGTTATTCCGGTTTATTCAAGCCGGACTGCGCATCTGGCGCGGCGAAACCGACCGGATGGTGGCCAGCCACGAAGTGGAAGATGAAATTCAGGAAATGCGTGAACAACGTGGGGAGTTTGAATAATGGCTGTTGTCCTACTCTTTGCTATGGTTGTCGGTCTGATGATGATCGGCGTGCCAATCGCGGTTTCTTTGGGGATGAGCTCGGTTGTGTTTCTGTTGGTCTATTCCGACAGCTCGCTTGCATCCGTGGCACAAACCCTGTTTTCGGTTTTTGAAGGCCACTCAACCTTGCTGGCGATCCCGTTCTTCATCTTGGCCTCGACATTTATGTCGACAGGCGGCGTGGCCGAACGGATCATCCGGTTTTCCATTGCCTGCGTTGGGCATTTTCGCGGTGGATTGGCGATTGCCGGTGTGTTTGCCTGTATGATGTTTGCGGCTTTGTCGGGGTCTTCCCCTGCAACGGTTGTGGCCATTGGGGGCATTGTGATCGCCGCCATGACCAAAGCCGGTTATACCAAAGAATTTGCCGCTGGCGTGATTTGTAACGCGGGCACATTGGGCATTCTGATCCCGCCGTCGATTGTGATGGTGGTGTATGCCGCCGCTGTTGAAGTTTCCGTGGGGCGGATGTTCCTTGCCGGAATTATTCCCGGATTGCTGGCGGGCTTTATGCTGATGGTGGCGATCTATGTGATGGCGCGGGTCAAGAATATGCCTGCTGGAAAATGGGCCGGATGGGGCGAGGTTTGGTCTTCGTTTTCCGATGCGTTCTGGGGCTTGATGCTGATTGTGATTATCATGGTGGGTATTTACGGCATTCCAGGGGTTACGGGCGCAATTTTCACCCCGACAGAAGCCGCCGCGGTGGCATCTGTTTATGCATTTTTGGTGGCCAATTTCCTGTATCGGGATATGGGGCCGCTTGCCGGTAAAAACGGCGCGGCACATAGTTCGGTGTTTAAAAAGCCCTATGTATTGATCACCGCGTGGTTCCACAGCGACACCCAAAAAACGTTGTTCGAAGCGGGCAAACTGACAATTACTTTGATGTTCGTGATTGCCAATGCCTTGATCCTGAAACATGTCCTAACGGACGAGCAAATCCCGCAACAGGTGGCAAATGCGATGCTGTCTTACGGGTTCGGGCCGGTGATGTTTCTGATCGTGGTGAACGTGATCCTGCTGATTGGGGGGCAATTCATGGAGCCTTCCGGTCTGTTGGTGATTGTGGCGCCACTGGTGTTTCCAATCGCGATGGATTTGGGCATTGATCCGATCCATCTGGGTATCATCATGGTGGTGAATATGGAAATCGGTATGATTACGCCGCCGGTTGGATTGAACCTGTTTGTGACATCGGGCGTGGCGGGCATGCCAATGATGAACGTGGTGCGCGCTGCGCTGCCGTTCCTTGCGGTGCTCTTCGTGTTCCTGATTATGATCACTTATATTCCGTGGCTGTCTACCGTTATTCCAAACGCGGTGATGGGGCCTGAAGTGATTACCAAGTAACCAAAAGGAGCGCCGCGCGCGCTCTTTTCTGTTCTTAGTAGAAAGGCGACGTCCTAATGCGGGGCGTCGCCTTTTTTAATGTTGCAAAACGCAAGCATCTACGTTTCTTTTTCTTTTGAACATCCCCGCCGGAGGCACTGCCTTGCCGTTAGGCAAGGCTCCCCTGTGCTGCGAAGCAGCTCATTTTAACTAACTGTTTTCAAGTGCGGTGATGATGCCGGTGAAATCTGCCGCTTTAAGCGAAGCGCCCCCGACAAGTGCACCATCAACATTATTTACCGCAAAGATATCGTCG
>CAMZKY010000316.1 GCA_947311455.1 uncultured Marinosulfonomonas sp.
ACCTGAACTGCTCTATCTGGACGATCCGGCATGGGATTCGGCAATTTCGGATCATCGGGTTATTCAGCTGAACCCGCTGCCACAAAGCACCGGTCTGGGTGTGGTAGACGCAGGTGGGCGTATCGGGCGCAATTTTTCTCCCGAGCGCCAACTTCAGGATGTGAATTTATTCAAAGAATTGTCAGACCATATCAATGTTAAAAAAACTGATAAAAATGTGGTCATTGCCAGTTACTCTGAAGGCGCACGAGAACGTTTGACTGGATTGCTTGCTGATGAAGGCCTAACAGGCCTTTTGCAAATCAAAGAC
Source organism: uncultured Marinosulfonomonas sp. (assembly GCA_947311455.1). Classification (GTDB taxonomy): domain Bacteria; phylum Pseudomonadota; class Alphaproteobacteria; order Rhodobacterales; family Rhodobacteraceae; genus Profundibacter. The sequence continues at coordinate 311 of CAMZKY010000316.1, forward strand.
CACCGCAATATTTCCAACACAGCGGGTGACGTGCATCTGGCGGTTTGGGCGCTGGATCACGGGTTTGAAACCAAAGATTTATGCGTCATTTCCGAACAGGATGTTTTGGGGGATCGCCTTATTTCGCGGGCACGTCGGAAAAAACGCGCCGAAAATTTCCTGACGGAAACCCAATCTCTGTCGCTGGGCGATTTGATTGTGCATGTGGATCATGGTGTTGGTGTGTATCGGGGTCTCGAAACCATAACGGCTATGGGCGCGCCACATGAATGTATTGCACTGGAATATGCCGGTGGTGATAAACTGTTTTTGCCGGTCGAAAATATCGAATTGCTATCAAAATTTGGCCACGATCAGGGACTACTGGATAAACTGGGGGGCGGTTCGTGGCAGGCCAAAAAGGCCAAATTAAAAGAACGCATTAAGGAAGTCGCCGAAAAATTGATCCGTCTGGCGGCTGAACGTTCACTGCGCAAAGGCCGAATTCTTGAGCCGCAGGCCCATGCATGGGAAGAGTTCGCCGCGCGTTTTCCTTATCAGGAAACCGAAGATCAGTTGTCATCCATTGAGGATGTGCTTGACGATATGGCCTCGGGCAAACCGATGGATCGGCTGATTTGTGGCGATGTGGGCTTTGGCAAAACCGAGGTTGCAATGCGCGCTGCCTTTGTGGCGGCCATGGATGGCCAGCAGGTGGCGGTGATCGCGCCAACCACCCTTTTGGTACGTCAACATTATAAAGCATTCGCCGAACGCTTCCGTGGGTTTCCTTTACAAGTCGGTCACTTATCGCGCTTTGTTAGTGCAAAAGAGGCTAACAATACCCGTGAAGGCATGGCGCGCGGTACTGTGGATATTGTCATTGGCACCCATGCGCTTTTGGCCAAGTCTGTGCGCTTTAACGATCTCGGGCTGATGATTATTGACGAGGAACAGCGCTTTGGCGTGGGCCACAAAGAACGCCTAAAAGAAATGCGCTCCAACGTGCATGTTTTAACCCTGACCGCGACCCCCATACCGCGCACCTTGCAAATGTCACTGTCGGGCGTGCGTGACCTGTCGATCATCGGCACCCCACCAGTGGATCGTCTGGCAATCCGCACCTATGTTTCGGAGTTTGACAGCGTGATGCTGCGCGAGGCCTTGTTGCGGGAACATTATCGCGGCGGGCAATCGTTTTATGTGGTGCCACGCATCAAAGACATCCCAGAAATCGAGGAATTCCTGAAAGAACACGTGCCCGAGGTTAGCTATGTAATCGCCCATGGCCAAATGGCGGCGGGCGATCTGGATGACCGGATGAATGCGTTTTATGATGGGAAATACGACGTGCTGTTGGCTACCACCATCGTTGAATCGGGCCTTGATATCCCCACCGCCAATACCATGATCGTGCACCGCGCCGATATGTTCGGGTTGGCGCAGCTGTACCAAATTAGGGGTCGCGTCGGGCGCTCCAAAACCCGCGCGTATGCTTATATGACCACGAAACCGCGCAAACCCTTAACTCAAACCGCGCAAAAACGTCTGCGGGTTCTGGCTAGTTTGGATAGTCTTGGGGCGGGCTTTACGCTGGCGTCGCAAGATCTTGATATTCGCGGGGCAGGAAACCTGATTGGTGAAGAACAATCCGGCCAAATGCGCGAAGTTGGCTATGAACTTTACCAACAAATGCTGGAAGAGGCGATTAGCAAGATCAAATCAGGAGAAATCGGCTTGCCCGAAGACGGCAAATGGGCACCGGTGATTAATCTTGGCGTGCCTGTGTTGATCCCGGATGCCTATGTGCCGGATCTGGATGTGCGTCTCGGATTGTATCGCCGTTTGTCGGGGCTGAAAACCAAAGTTGAGCTGGAAGGTTTTGCCGCTGAATTGATCGATCGTTTTGGGAAATTGCCCAATGAGGTAAATTCCCTGATGCTGGTGGTGCGGATCAAGGCCATGTGCAAACGGGCTGGTATTGCGCGCCTTGACGTGGGGCCAAAAGGGGCTGTGGTGCAGTTTCACAATGATAAATTTGCCTCCCCTGCGGGGTTGGTTGAATTTATGGAGGCGGAACAGGGCCGTGCCAAGGTTAAAGGCACCAAAATCATTGTGCAGCGCGATTGGATCAAAGCATCTGACAAGATCAAAGGCGCGTTCTCAATTGCGCGGGATTTGGCCGCGAAAGTGATGGCCGAACGTAAGAAACAAAAGCCGTAGGTATCGGCTGGTTTGAACCTGACAAAGGTATAAAATTTATTCTAAGGGTGTTTTAAAGGCTGGAATTTCGACTAGCGACGGCGCACCGAACGCGCATTTTTCGTGCCGAGAATCCGAATGCTGCGAACACCGACAAGGCTATTATTGGTGATATAATACGCAACGATAACTTCACGTGATATGGGAGTACCGGCTCTTTCAAATGTGGCTGGTTCCTCTATGTGAAATTCAAAGGTTAACACACCTTTTTCGGGTTTCCCTTCATTTTTTGCAACCAGTTCACCATTCCAATACCCTTGGGTCGGGGGTAAGCCAACAACACGCAATATTGCACCTCCCGGAGTGCGATCAATTTTGAAAGAAAGAACCTGATCTACCATTTGACGGGCATCACGCGAAATCTCGTATTCTGGCACATCAATCTTTTCACTTTCGCTTCCACCAAACCAGTTAAACGGGTTCAATTTTGAACTTCCACAGCCAGCGAGCAAAGCTGCACTAATGGTTAAAACGATAAAGGGTTTGAATACTGCGCGATTTTTCATTTTTTTGTGCCTTTGATTGTCACTTACGAATTATCCTATTTTGCCGCGTTTGAAAAGCCTAGACCTTTGTTAAGGGAATGCCTATTTGAAGAGCAAGTTATCAGGAGCATAGCCATGGCCACTGCCGCCTTTGAAGATATTGTTGAAGACTTCGAGTTTTTGGATGATTGGGAAGATAGATATCGAATAGTGATTGATATGGGGAAATCCATGTCACCGTTGGATGATGCGCTAAAAGTCGAGGCCACCAAAGTGCATGGTTGTTCGTCACAAGTGTGGATTGTACCCAAAATTACGGGCAATGGCCCTGATGCGGTCTTTAATTTCCATGGGGATAGTGACGCGATGATTGTGCGTGGATTGGTGGCCGTTCTGGGTGCGCTCTATGACGGTCTGACGGTGTCCGAGGTGTTAAAAGTGGATGCGGGAGGCGAACTGGCGCGCCTGGATTTGAATGATCATTTATCTGCACAGCGCTCAAACGGTCTGCGCTCCATGGTTGAGCGAATCCGTAAGATAGCTGGCGAAACTGTGGGCTAATACGCGGGTGAAATTTGACCGCATGCATTCATCCGCGTTATGCGTTTCCCTTTGAGGCCAAACACCAATAAAACGCTGGATTTTGTTGTGTAGATCCAGCCTCGCCGGTGTTTATGGTGCGGGGACTTTTCCATATATACCCAATTCACTCCAAAACTTTCGGGTATCGGGGGGATTGCGTATAACATTTCTAAACACGTTTTGTTTTCGGAAATTGGTGTATGGCAAACGTATGGCAAACGTATGGCAAACGTATGGCAAACGTATGGCTGTTTTGATTGATTTTGTGGGTTAACGCTCAGTTCGGTTACCAGCAGGTTAACACGAAACACGTCTTACCAAAAATAAACCCACCACAAAGGGCGGGTTCATCCTAAGCAATTTTACCGCTCTAGAACGGGATTTCGTCGTCGATATTGCCGCCGCCGCCGCCCTGATTCCCGCCGCCCTGATTTCCACCGTCATAACCACCCTGGTTGCTGCCACCGTAACCGCCGCCTTGATTTCCGCCACTATAACCACCTTGATTACCGCCGCCGCTATTGGAACGGCTATCAAGCATCACCATGGTTGAGCCGAAACCCTGAAGCACAACTTCGGTTGAATAGCGATCATTGCCAGATTGATCCTGCCACTTACGGGTTTGCAACGCGCCTTCCAAATACACCTTGGAACCTTTGCGCAGATATTGTTCGGCCACACGCACCAGACCCTCGGAAAAAATAGCAACTGTGTGCCATTCGGTTTTTTCACGGCGCTCACCGGTGTTTTTATCTTTCCAGGTTTCTGATGTAGCGATACGCAGGTTGCAAACCTTGCCACCATTTTGGAATGTGCGCACTTCGGGGTCAGCCCCAAGATTACCTACAAGAATTACTTTATTAACGCTGGCCATGATGTTTCCTTACGAATCTAAACTGTTAACCATGTTTCTATACTAATGCGGTAAGGAAATGAAAGTCAGGTTAACACGAATATTCGGTCATAAACTAAAGGTGTATTCATCTATTGATTTGGTTTAGCGCACCCGTTTTAGACCCAAAGCTGAGTTGCGCCTTGGGATGCAGATGGTAGTGGAAAGGCACTTGCCCTCGTTAGCGTCTTCGTTCCCCTTCCACCAAGTACACTGGGACGCGCGAGAAAGTAGGCAGCGACAACCCCAGTTTGTCGCTGCCATTTTAAATACAGGATGTGTGGTGGATTGCTGGAAATAAGACAAAACTGGATTAAACTTATAAACACGTTATAGTAAAATAAACGTGAATAGAGGACGGGCGAATATGAAAAACCACCATCAGATCATTGGATTATCCTTACTGATTATTGTACAGGTTTTCTGTGCAATCTTTTTTATGGGTGACGTTCTGGAGGACGCTGAATTACTAGGTGGCTTTACCAATATGGGCCCCCATTTGTTTGTTGAGCTTGTTGCCAGTTTGGTTTTGTTGATTGCCATCGGTGTTGAAATTAAAACCATAATGGCCATGCATGCCCGCCAAAAAGCAACCGAGAAAAGCATGGCGGTGGCGCGTGGGGCTTTACACGATGTGATAGAAGATTACTTTAGCGAATGGGCCTTAACACCTGCGGAAAAAGACGTGGCCGGATTTGTGATTAAAGGCAGCTCGATCAGCGAAATTGCACTGATGCGTGAAGCCGCTGAAGGCACCGTGAAAACGCAGCTAAATGCTGTGTACCGGAAGGCTAAAGTGAGCGGCCGATCCCAACTGGTTAGCCTGCTGATCGAGGATCTGATGGATCAGCCGTTGTTACAAAACGAATAGCAGAATATCGCCCATAAAAATGATCAATTTTCAAGGGCTGGCAAATAGTTGAATTTGTGCTATATCGGCTGAAAAGAAGCTGAGCGGTCTGATGATAAAAACAGGTATTCTTGCAGTTGCGATTTTTGCGATGGGTGCGACAGGCGCCTTTGCAGAGCGCATATCCGTTTCAACAAAATCGCGTTTGGCTTTGTTTCGCTCGCAAACCAGTGTTCTGGATGGCCGCGCGGCATCGCAATATTCAAATTCTGTGCGTCTTAAACCACCGTCGGTTATTGTTCCGTCCAAAGGCGGAGCGTTGCGATATGGCGGGCGTTATAAGGGGCCATACCTGGAAATTGCACGATCTGCAGCACGTCGCCACGGGGTGCCCGAAGATTTGTTCCTGCGGCTTATTCAGCAGGAATCCGGTTGGAATCGACATGCAAAATCCCACAAAGGGGCACTTGGATTGGCGCAGCTGATGCCGGTAACGGCGCGTAAGATGGGGGTTGATCCCAATGTGCCGCGCGAAAACCTGGATGGTGGTGCCAAATATTTACGCAAACAATATGATAAATTCCATTCGTGGCGTTTGGCATTGGCGGCCTATAATGCTGGGCCGGAAGCGGTGCGTAAATACGGCGGGGTGCCGCCCTATAAAGAAACCCGAAACTACGTTCGAAAAATCTGGGGCAGTTAGGCGCTAAGATTCCGACTTACTTCAGGGTAAACAACACGCTTTTTGGGCGTGTTTTTTTCTGGCGAACGAATCCACGATTCCGGAATAATGGATTCGTTAGATAGTAAAAAAAGCAGCGCAAAAATGGCGCCGCTTTTTCAAAAACGCCGGTTATTCTAGACGTCGGTCAGTTCTTTTTTATGCATCCATTCCGCATGACGCGGGGCTTTTTTGGTGCGGTCCCATTCATTCAACATATCCCATTTTACCGCATCCAATTTGGCCAACATGGCATCCTCGTCCGGATCGGGGCAGGCCAATTCCAAACGGTGGCCCGACGGATCAAAGAAATAGATGGAATGAAAAATCGAGTGATCCGTAACCCCAAGAACATCAATACCATTATTCTCTAGATGTTCTTTATATTCAAGGAGTTCCGCGCGGTCTTTAACCTTAAAGGCCAGGTGCTGTGTCCAAATGGGTGTGTTTGGATCGCGGCTCATTTCCGGCAGGGTGGGCAACTCGAAAAATGCCAATACATTGCCATTTCCGGCGTCCAAAAACACGTGCATATAGGGGGCGGGATCATGAGTGGAAGGAACGTAATCTTCGGCAATTGCCAATACAAAATCCATCTTTAGCATCTTTTGATACCATTCCACGGTTTCCTTGGCGTTTTTACAGCGATATGCAACGTGGTGAATTTGTTCGATTTTCATGTACCGTTTCCTTTTCCAATTTATATGTCGGATAAGGTGTGGTAGTTGCTTTTGTAACTATCAAGGGGAATTCGATGTTTTGCCTAGATGAATTTTTGCCTTACCGCCTGTATCGGTTGTCCGAGGCCGCAGGGGAGGGCTTTCAGATCATTTACAAAAATCGCGCAGGATTGACGCGCCCGCAATGGCGGGTTCTGGCAACGCTTGGTGAAACCGGTCAGATGACAGCAACCCAGCTGGGGCAGCATACCGCGATGCATAAAACAAAAATCAGCCGTGCGATTGGCGATCTTGAAATCAGACGCTGGATTGTGCGGGAACGCCGCACAGATGACAGACGGTTCGAAGATGTGGCGCTGACCAAGGCCGGAACGCGGGCGTATCAAGACCTTACCAATCAAGCAAAAGCCTATAATGACAAGATTTTATCCAGTGCGACACTTACTGAACAAGCGGATATTGAAAAAGGATTGCGCATTTTGGAACAGCTTATGGCGCGCGCCTGAAATGTGATGGGGTTTGCCCTGTGTGGTGTTGAAACGAACGGGTGAAATATGCCGGAGAAGTATATCCGAGTTGATCTGCAACCTTGTTAATCGGTGTTTTGGTTTCACGCAACAATCGACGGGCTTCAAAAATCACCCGATCACTTAGCAATGACGATGCCGGCCGTCCGCAGGTTTGTTTGCAAACACGTGACAAATGGGTGGGGGTGACCCCCAATTCTGCTGCATATTGGCTAATATTTTTCCCGCTTTGATATTCGGATTCCACCAATTCGGTGAATTTTGTGCAAAGCCGTTGCGCCGCATTTGGTTTTTCTTCCGGATCTGCATGCTCAATCATCTGTCTTTTAATCCAGACAGACAATAATCCGGCATATAATTGTGCTGCGCTTTGGCTTTCGGGATGTGAATTGGATATTTCTCGCTGGAGATGATCCAGAATGCCGGTCAATTCTTTTTGCACATCTATGTTATTGATGCGAAAGTGCTGTGATCCGATATTATCGTTAGAAATCATACCATTAGGAAAAAAGGAAACACTACCGGAAACATTTGCGCTAACGTCAAACCCATGCATCACGCCAGCCGGAATGAAAATCGCACTATGGGAATTGTATCCACGCGTGATCCCTGAAATCGTAATTCTGCCTTGGCCACGGGTGAACCAGATAAATACATCTGTAGAATAGCTGCGCATCGCTTCAACGCGCCAACGTGCGCCTTTTACCATTTGCGAGATGGATGTTACACGAATTGCGTCGGGTTTGCGGAAAATTTCTGTCATGCTGCCTCGGCTTGATCTTATTGTTTTTCGATTCAATAAAAAAACTTTAGGGCAAGAATGTGGCGAAAGTGAAAAAAAAGACACATTTCACCTTAGGTGGGGGAATATATGTTCCATTTCTTCATGCGGGCACGAAACCAGGTGCGCTGTCGCTTGGCGTATTGACGCGAAGCAATGATTGCTGCCTCGCGGGCCTGATCCAGCGTGATTTCGCCACGTAAATGGGCAATCAGTTCCGGCGCACCGATGGCTTTGGAGGATAAAAGCGCGGGGTTCCAGTGTGGCAGCATTGATTTTGCTTCGTCAAGCGCGCCATTTTCCAGCATGAATTCAAACCGCTTTTCAATGCGTGCGTTCAGCCAGTTTTTGTCGGTTTGAAATACAATCGGATAGCATTCTGAAAGGGGCATCAAGGGCGGCGGCGTGTTGTCCTGCCAAGTGGCCACGGATTGGCCGGTGCTGGCCTGCACTTCCCAGGCTCGTTGCACGCGCATTGGATTTTGGATGTCGATCCGTGATAGTGTTTCTGCGTCTAGTTCGGCCAGCAGAGATTGAAAACCTTCGGTGTTGATGCGGGTTTGGGCTGTTGTGCGAATATCGGTGGGCGTTGGCGGAATATTGGCCAAACCTTCGGTTAAGGCCTTGAAATATAATCCGGTTCCACCAACAATGATTAATCGTGCGGGCGGGTTTTCAATCAAGGTTTCAATCTCGCGCAGCCAATGACCCACTGAATAGGGTGCATCAAACCCGATATGCCCATATAATAAATGGGCTGCCACAGCCAAATCCACATCATCCGGGCGCGCGGTTAAGATACGCCAGCCGTTAAACACCTGCAGCGCATCGGCATTCACGATCACCCCCCCCGTTTTCGCAGCAATTTCAAGCGCCAAAGCGGATTTACCCGAGGCCGTCGGACCGGCAATCAAAACCGGCTGATCGCGTGGGATGGATGTTAAATCAAGCAAGTCTAGGCCTCAAAGTTTACGTTCTGTTACAAGTTGGCAGAAATTGACCGATCTATCGCCAATTAGCAATGTTTGCCGTTGTATCCGCGCCGGATTTACGACATTTTAGTGGGAAAAATATAACCATAAATTCAGACGGGATGAAATTTAATGGAATCTGCCTCTCAATCGAATGAAAACTCTGACGTAAAACCCACTTTTAAGCGAGTCATGCTAAAAATTTCAGGGGAAGCATTGATGGGAGATCAAGGCTATGGCCTGCATCCGCCCACCGTTGAACGCATCGCTGCCGAGGTGAAATCGGTACATGATATGGGCACTGAAATCTGCATGGTGATTGGGGGCGGCAATATTTTCCGTGGTCTACAAGGCAGCGCACAGGGGATGGAGCGCACCACGGCGGATTATATGGGGATGCTTGCCACAGTGATGAACGCATTGGCAATGCAATCTGCGCTAGAAGGGATCGGCGTTTTCACCCGTGTTATTTCCGCCATTCCGATGGATCAGGTATGTGAGCCATATATTCGCCGCCGTGCCGTGCGCCACCTTGAAAAAGCGCGGGTTTGTATTTTTGCGGCAGGCACAGGAAATCCCTATTTTACCACCGACACTGCCGCCACATTGCGCGCCAACGAAATGACTTGCGAAGCGATTTTCAAAGGCACCAAAGTGGATGGCGTTTACGATAAAGATCCCGCAAAACATGACGATGCAGTGCGCTATGACCGTGTGTCCTATGACGAGGTTTTGCAAAAACATCTTGGGGTAATGGACGCCAGTGCTATTGCGCTTGCTCGTGATAACAATTTGCCGATCATCGTGTTCTCACTGGATGAGCCTGGCGGGTTTAAAGGGATTTTGGCCGGAGAGGGCACCTATACAACCGTTCACAGCTAAGGCTATACTCAAAACACCTGCGGGTAAGGATAAAAGAGGGCTGAATATGTCTGAAGATTTTGAAATTGATACCGATGATTTGCAACGCCGTATGAATGGCGCTGTGGCGTCACTTCGCACTGAATTTGCCAGTTTGCGCACAGGGCGCGCGGCGGCCTCGATGCTTGATCCGATTATGGTCGAAGCTTACGGCCAGAAAACCCCGATCAATCAGGTGGGCACGGTGAATGTGCCCGAACCGCGCATGGTTACGATCAATGTTTGGGATAAATCCATGGTGCAGGCCGTAGAAAAGGCCATCCGTGAAAGCGGGCTGGGGATTAATCCTCAATTGAACGGCACAATTATTATGCTGCCCATTCCTGAATTGAACGAGGAACGTCGTCGCGAGCTGACCAAAGTTGCCGCGCAATACGCCGAAAATGCCCGCGTTTCGATCCGTAATGTGCGTCGCGATGGCATGGATCAGCTGAAAAAGGCCAAAGCCGATGGCATGTCAGAAGATGATCACAAAATCTGGACAGATGAAGTGCAACAAATGACGGATGCAACGATCAAAGGTGTTGATGCTGCGCTTGAACACAAACAGGAAGAAATCATGCAAGTATAGTGTTTTGCATAATATTTAACGAGTTTCAGAGTTCTATTTTTAGAAAGGTTATTGGGTGAGCAATTCAAAAGAAAAACCTGCCGGAATGCATGTTGCGATCATTATGGATGGCAACGGGCGTTGGGCCGTGCAGCGCGGTAAGCCGCGATTGTTCGGGCACCGTGCAGGGGTGAAGCGGGTGCGGGAAATTGTTGAATCCTGCCCTGATCTCGGGGTAAAATACCTAACGGTTTTTGCATTCTCAACGGAAAACTGGAAACGCACACAGACCGAAGTGGCCGGATTGATGCTGCTGTTTCGCCGCTATATCCGTAATGAAACCCAAGCCTTGATTGAAAATGGCGTGCGGGTTCGGTTTATTGGCGACAGGCTAAGGCTTGATAAAAAGCTGGTTGGTTTAATGGATGAGCTTGAGCGCGTAACCTCCCATAATACTTTGGTAAATATGACAATAGCGCTTAATTATGGCGGCCGTGATGAAGTGGCGCGCGCCACCAAACGATTGGCCCAAGACGTGGCTGACGGGCGGTTGAATCCCGATGATGTGGATGAGGAAACTTTGCCCAAATACTTGGATACCTGTGTTTTGCCTGATCCCGATCTGGTGATCCGCACCTCGGGCGAAGCGCGTATTTCAAACTTCTTGCTGTGGCAATCTGCCTATTCGGAATATGAATTTATCGATACATTATGGCCTGATTTTACCCGCGATATTTTTGGTGAAGTCCTACAACGGTTCAAAAAACGTGATCGTCGTTTTGG
>CAMZKY010000317.1 GCA_947311455.1 uncultured Marinosulfonomonas sp.
CCCATCTTCGGGGGGATTGGCCAATACGCTTTCGCTTTGGGCCTCAATAATTGCAATGCTCAAATCAACATCGCGCAAGTCGCGCGCCAAGCCAAGGCCAGCAGGCCCCGCACCAATAATTACCAGATCATAGGCCATTTGATTTGTCATTTCGGATTCCTTTGCAATTTTATGGAACCCTGCCAAAACGGCGCATCACTGTCAGTGACCTGTATCAATCCTGTGCATAAATCTATTTTGATCTAACGCCGAATTCCGCCAAATCCGAAGCACGGGATTGTCGCAAAATTCACGGGTTTAGCGGGTTTCCAACACGTATTTCTAGCCTGCGGCAGCTTATCTTACGTTGTGTTCAACCGTCCTGTCCCTGCCCCGCGTGCCATAACTTTGACGATCACGGATATGGTGATGATGATCAGAACCAGCATCAAGGTCACGGCGGCCGAGTGTTGCGCCATGTCTTGCTCCTGATAACCAAAGATTACGCCCGTTAGTACCATATTACCAGGTGACAGCAGCAGGATGATCAGTGACAACTCCCGCATGGCAGTGATGAATGTTAGCAGCATACCAGCCACCAAACCGCTCATTGATAGGGGGATAATAATTCGGAGCATACGCCGGAACCAGCCGATACCCTGCACGCGCGCGGTTTCTTCAAGCGATTGGTGGATTTGTAGCATCGCGGCAATACCTGTGCGCGATGTAAACGGCAGGTTTTTAATCACCGTGATCAGCACCAGAATGGTGAATGTGCCATATAGCGCGGGGATTGGCCCGATAGAGGATGAAAACATCCCGATATAAATCGCACCAAGCGCGATTGAGGGAAAGATGTAAGGCGCAAAGGCGATACCTTCGAGCGCTTTAGAAAGCTTGCCACCCCGTCCACGCACAACGGCATAGCCAACCAAGAGGCCAAGTGCCCCGTTAAACAACGCCGCCAAAAAGCCAAGCTTGATGGAATTGCCAAGGGCACCAAGGATCCCTTTGTTATGGATCACCCCGGGTTCGCCGTAAGCCAGATCAACATTGCCCGACCCATACCAGAAATAACCCGACAGGTTATTCCAGCTGTAATCACCCGGAATTAATGTCATCGATTCCCACAATAGCAGTGTCAGCGGCATCACCACCGTCAGGCACAAAAACAGGATCACAAAAATTGTGGCAGGCCAGCGCATTTTGCCAAGGTCGCTTTCTTTTTTGCGAAAGCCTTTGCCTGTCATGGTAACATAACTTTTGCGCACCCCGATGATGCGAGAATTAATCCAGATGAATGTGATTGCCAAAATAATCAGCACCAACGCCAGAACATAAGCATCACCCTGATTACGCGCGTTGATGGACGCGTAAATTTGGGTTGAAAAGGTAAAGAACCGCACAGGCAGGCCCAGCAACGCAGGCGTGCCGAAAGTGCCCAGAATACGAATGAATGTCAGCACCACAGCCGAACCAAGGGCTGGCAGCAAAAGCGGCATGGTGATGACACGAATGCGTTTCCATTTGCCCATGCCCGCGGTGGCGCCGGCCTCCTCCAACTCGCTATCCACAGTAGCAAGCGCCCCAGAAATCAGCAAATAGGCATAGGCGTAATAGTGCAGCGAAAGCGTGATCACGATCGGAACAAACCCGTAAGCGATCCAATTCGGGGCTTGTACGCCGAAAACACTGGTCATAACCCCTTCTGATCCACCAATCCGGTCATTGCGAAACAGGGACAACCACGCAAGCGCCATCACCCATGACGGCATCATGTAGGGAAATACCAGCATCGCGCCGAACACTTCTTTAAAATAGACATTGGTGCGCACCATCAGCCACGCCAGGCCTGATCCAACGATAATGCCAATGGTTGTCACCGCCACTCCCATTGAAAGGCTGTTGATCAAGGGTTTGACAAATAGTGCCTTTGATATTGGCTGAAAAAACACTCGATCAAAGTGAAACAGGGTAAACGCCCCGACTTCGCCCTCGGGGTTATAAGACAAATCGTAACTTTGAAAGGTAAACGCATCGCGCAGGATCTGGAACAACGGCACCAGCACCACAAAGGCCAGAAACGCCAAACACATCACCCCGATAATCAGCTCGGGTTTGTTTTTCAGGCGATAGGCCTGATAAGCGATATTTCGGCCAGACCACGGATTTGGCTTGCCGCCAGCATCAGGTGTGGATACCATTTTCACGTTCCTTTTCAGCCCCTTAGGATGCGGGGCGTAAGTTTTTAGTGGTTTTTGGATCAAAGAAATTCAATGCACTTAGATCAAAATCAATCCAAAGCGGCGCACCTTCATCCAGTGTAATAAAGCCGGATTGCAGCAGCGTTAGATGGGTATCCCCCACCTTAACCTGAATGATCGTATCGGCGCCCGTAGGCTGCACAATTTCAACCGCAACCTGTTGCCAACCTCTTTTGGCCTTATAAGAAACGGCAATTTTTTCGGGCCGTGCGGCCACAATCATTTCACCGCCGCGATCTGCGAATTCATCGGCCAGTGGCAAGGTTAAATCCCCACAATCAAGTTTACCAGCCTTGATAGCCCCGGTAAACAAATTGATTTTCGGGTCACCGATAAATTCCGCCACAAACAGGTTTGCCGGATGGTGATAGATGTCAAAAGGCGTGCCCTCTTGCATGATTACACCTTCGTTCATGATGATGATCCGATCTGAAAGCGTTAGCGCCTCGATCTGGTCATGGGTCACGTATACGGTGGTTGCCTCAAGATCGCGGTGTAGGCGTTTTAGGCCAACCCGCATTTCGGTGCGCAGTTTTGCGTCAAGGTTTGAAAGCGGTTCGTCCATCAACAGGATCGACGGGCGCAGGGCGATCAAACGGGCCACAGCCACACGTTGTTGTTGGCCACCGGACAATTCGGAAGGATAACGTTTGGCGAAATCTTCCAGCTGCACAAGTTCAAGCGCAGTTTTCAGGCGTGCCTCGATTTCGGACTTACTGAGGCGTTGTTCTTTTAACGCCAACGTAATATTTTTGGCCACGGTCATATGTGGCCAAAGGGCGTAGGATTGGAAAATCAGGCCAAGACCGCGTACTTCGGGGGGCAAAACCACCCCGTCATTGCGCGAAAACACCACACGATCACCCAGTTCAATTACACCTTGATCGGGTTCTTCCAGCCCTGCAATCATGCGCAATGTTGTTGTTTTACCGCAGCCCGACGGCCCAAGGATTGTTAGAAATTCCCCGGGCGCAATCGTAAGATCAAGGTTTTTAACCACCTCAATCTTACCATAGGACTTGACGATACCCGAAAGGCGAATTTGCTCCATTGGGTGTCCTTTCGTCCGTTTAGTTGCTGGAATTGATCAGCCAGAAATCGCGCAATTTGGGGCCTTGTTTCCACATAAATTCAGCTGTGATGGTGGTACCTTTCATCTCGCCCCAAATTTCACCACCCGCCGGTAACGGCACGTCGGCGCGTGGGCTGACGGAACCCGCGTCATAATACGGTGCCAGCCCCCAAAGCATGTCAAACGCCGCGCCTTTGGTGTAGGGTTTTTCGATTTTGCTGTCCAAATTCATCTCCGGATTGCCCAACAGATACGCAATCATCACCTTCGCCGCATTCGGGTGCGGGGCGTTGGCGGCGATAGACATATAGGTTGGATAGACCATTTTAGAAAACGGATCGACATCGGTCATAATCGCGTTCACGTTGCCTTTGGCATCGTTGCGCGCGATATATGTCATGTTGGTCATTGCGATCAACGGATCGGTTTGGCCAGCTTTACCAGCAGCATCCGCCAGTTTCGAGCCAGATTTAAAGATCACAACATCATTGGCCAGCAAACGTTTCACAAATTCAAAACCTGCGTCCGGCACACCTTCGGATAAGACAATGTCTTCGCCCGTCAGACGTTTATAAGCAGCCGCCATTTCATCAGGATTTTGCACCAGCGCCGCCAGCCCCATCAAGGACGAGCCGGATGACATCGGATTTTTGATCCCGACTTTGCCTTTCAGATCAGGCATGGTCAGTTCCCATACATTTTTGATCGGCGCGCCATCCGGGTTGGCTTCGGTATTATAGAAAAACACAATCGCTTCGTTCACGCGGTACAGCAGCGGATCACGGTTTTCGGCGGGAATACGGTCACGCATATGGGCTGGCACATAGTTAAAGATGCGGCCTTTTTCCAACAGCTCTTTGATCACTGAACCAGAGTTGCCTGTGGTGACCACATCAACCTGATAAATACCGGCGTCTTGCTCACGGATGGTTTTTTCAATGGTTTTCACCGAGCCAAGATCAAACAATGTCAGGGTAATACCGGGGTACAAAGCCTCGAAATGGTCTTTCAACTTTGCAATACGGCCAGAGGACGAGTAAATTACCACTTCGCCTTCAGCTGTGGCTTTGGCCACGATGTCTGACCAATTTTCTTCCATCATGGCGTGAGTGCCGATGGCGTTGGCTTTCATCCATGTCTCAAGATCGCTGGCGGAATCGGCCATAATCGGTGTTGCCGCTGTTGAAAGCACTGCTGCCGTCGCAGCCCCAAATACGGTGCGCATAAATGTTGAATATGTGAATTTCATTGTTTCCCCCTAAATTTTGCATCAACCCCCAAAAAGGTGGCTAGAATGCCTTAATATCACTGGGGAAAGTAGGCATGATGATGGGGTAACTTGTCAATCTGGCGAATGTTAACAGAGTTACATCTGGCCAAACAAAAACCCCGCCATTGCTGACGGGGTTTTTAAAATTTCTTAGAGATCAGCGCTGCTACGCAACATTGCCCAACAATTTAGCCTCAAACGATTCCAACGTGATACGGGCCGAGTCACCATAACTTTGAACACTGGTTTCCAGTTCAGGGAACAGTTTCAAAAGTTCGTCACGCTGGGCGTTGTCAATACTGTTCAGGCCCATTTCACCGGGGTGGAAGCTTTCGCTTGGGGCGCCTTCGGCAAAGATCACTTCGTGTTGATCGAACATGATGTGGAAGTATTCCACCTCGTCGCCCTGCTCAACATAGATGCTATCGCCGTTTACCAAA
>CAMZKY010000318.1 GCA_947311455.1 uncultured Marinosulfonomonas sp.
GCCTCGGGTATCACCTATGATATGGAGGTTCCTTCGGCGCAGGTGAAATCGGCGGTGCTGCTGGCGGGGCTGAATGCGACGGGTAAAACCGTGGTGCTGGAACATGAACCGACGCGTGATCATACAGAGCGGATGTTGGCGGGGTTTGGGGCCGAGATTACCGTTGAAAAAACCGATGCGGGCAATGTGATTACCCTGACTGGAAAACCGGTTTTAAAGGCGCAAGATATTGTGGTGCCGCGTGATCCAAGCTCGGCGGCGTTTCCGGTCTGTGCAGCGATTTTGGTCGAAGGGTCGGATGTGTTGGTGCCCGGCATTGGTCTGAACCCGACGCGCATTGGTTTGTTGACCACATTGCGCGAAATGGGGGCTGATTTAACCTATGAAAATGAGCGCATCGAGGGCGGCGAACCTGTGGCGGATTTGCGGGCGAAATATTCGCCGGACATGGTTGGAGTCGAGGTTCCTGCCGAGCGTGCGCCCAGTATGATTGACGAATATCCGATCCTTTCGGTGGTTGCAGCCAATGCCAAGGGTCGCACAATTATGAACGGAATCAAAGAGTTACGGGTCAAGGAATGTGACCGGATTGATGCCATGGCGCGCGGGCTTGAGGCCAACGGCGTGGGGGTTGAGGAAACCGAGGACACGCTGATTGTGACAGGGCAGGGTGCAGGCACGGTGGCGGGTGGCGGCACTTGCAAGACCCATCTGGATCACCGCATTGCCATGAGTTTTATGTGTTTGGGCATGGCGAGTGGGCAGCCTGTGTCGATTGATGACGGTTCGCCGATCACCACCAGCTTCCCGATTTTCGAGCCATTGATGACAGCGCTTGGTGCGCGGTTGGAGCTGATTAACTAGGAGAGCAATATGCGTCTGATATTCTGGCTGCTGTTTTTGATGATGACCGGCGTTTATCTGACGATGGCGCTTTGGTCGATCCCGAAAATCACGGCGGATGCGGGCGGATTGCTGGCTTTTGATCTACGGCCCATGGGGTATTCCTTTGAGGAAGCGCAGGCGTTTTTGGCGGCCTTGTCGGAGCAGGGGCGCGACTTTTATTTGAACGTGCAGCAGATGCTGGATCGGGCCTATCCGGCGTTGTTTGCGGTGGTGATGGTTCTGGCGTTTAGGCAAATTTTCAGTGGGGCAGCACAGTTTGTAGCCAGTGTGGTTGCACTGGCGGGGGCCGGATTTGACTATATGGAGAACGCCTCTGTGGCGGTGATGTTGCGGGCCGGAGGCGGGCTGAACGAGGCGATAGTCTCCGCGGCAAGCCGCTGGACGATGCTGAAATCGGCGTCCGTGACGGTGGCGTTGATCCTATTGATCATCGGGCTGGTGCGCGCCGTTTTGGCCAAACGAAAGGCAAAGCAATGAGCAAGACTGGCGGATGTTTGTGTGGGGCGGTGACCTATCGGGTAACGGGGCCTTTGCGTTCGGTCGTGGCCTGTCATTGCCAGCAATGCCGCAAGAGCAGCGGGCATCATGTGGCGGCTACGTCCTGTGCGCGTGATGATATCGAAATCAGCGGTGAGGTGACGTGGTATCAGTCGTCTGACACAGCGCGGCGCGGGTTTTGTGGCATATGTGGTAGCAACCTGTTTTGGGACGGGGCAGGGGTGAACCTGTCGATATTCGCGGGCACAGTGAATGGGCCGACGGGGCTGCAAATTGCGGGGCATATCTATTGCGCGGACAAGGGCGATTATTACGAAATTTGCGATAATCTGCCGATGGCCGATCAGGAGGGCGAGGCGCTGACAACCATGGTTTTGCCAAAAGGTTAACGGCCAAAACACGGCAAAACAGCTGTATGGCAAACGTATGGCAAACGTATGGCAAACGTATGGCAAGCGTATGGCAGTTTGACACGCCGCCCAAAATCGCCAAAAAGGTTAACACACACGAATATCAGGTAAAAAATATGAGCATTACAGTGGCAATCGACGGCCCCGCCGCGTCGGGCAAAGGCACAATTTCAAAGGCGGTGGCGCAACATTTCGGGTTTGCACATCTGGACACCGGATTGCTGTATCGGGCCGTGGGCCTGCGGGTGCTGAACGGGGTGGAACCGATCGAGGCGGCGCAAACCTTGACGGCGGATGATTTGACCCATAGCGGTCTGCGCACCGCCCCCGTGGCACAGGCCGCCAGCAAGGCCGCGGCCATCCCCGAGGTGCGCGCCGCGCTGGTGGATTTTCAGCGCGCCTTTGCCATGCGCGCGGGTGGCGCGGTTTTGGATGGTCGCGATATTGGCACGGTGATTTGCGTGGAGGCGCCGGTGAAACTGTTTGTCACCGCCAGTGACGAGGTGCGGGCCAAGCGGCGGTTTCTGGAACTTTCGGCCAAAGGTGAAGATGTGACATTAGACGGCGTGCTGAAAGACCTGCGCGCCCGCGACAAACGCGACAGCGAACGCGCCACCGCCCCTTTGGTTGCGGCGGATGATGCGGTGGTGATTGATACGAGTGCGATGAGTATTGAGGAAGCGGTGAAGGTGGCTGTGGGGGTGATTGAGGATAGGAATTGAAGTTTTATCAAATCATCAAGTTCCCCGTTGTATTTCCCGTCATTTTGAAAAAATGACAGCGCCCGACCTCCCCCGGAGGGCGCTTTTCAAGGGGGGCAGTTTGACGGGATGTTGGATGTTTTTGAAATGATGTCCTTCAATAAACCCGTTTTTCCACGCCCACCAGGTCGGGCGCTGCCATTTTTTCAAAATGCTTGCCCCCCACATCAAAACCCTCTATAGACGCCCCTGTCGATAAGGTGATTCAAACCGTATAAAAACATGACGATGCAGGGCCAGAATTTTCCGGCCCTTTTTGTTGTTTTAAATGGCCCGCCCGACCCGACCAAATCGTAACCTAAAGACCGGCGGAGCCAACCGCGCGGCCAGTATAAACACTAAATAAGGAATATGAGACCACATGGCTCAATCAGTATCTATGGAGGACTTCGAAGCCCTTCTTGAAGAAAGCTTCGAAATTGACACACCTAAAGAAGGTTCCGTTGTCAAAGGTAAAATCATCGCAATCGAAAGTGGCCAAGCCATTATCGATGTTGGCTATAAGATGGAAGGCCGCGTTGATGTAAAAGAATTCGCAAATCCGGGTGAAGAAGCAGAAATCAACGTTGGCGACGTCGTTGAAGTGTTCTTGCGCCAAGTCGAGAACTCCAAGGGTGAGGCTGTTATCAGCCACGAGATGGCCCGTCGTGAGGCCGCTTGGGATCGTCTGGAAAAAGCATATGCCGACGAAGAGCGTGTTGATGGCGCGATCTTTGGTCGTGTTAAAGGTGGCTTTACCGTTGATCTGGGTGGTGCAGTTGCGTTCCTTCCCGGCTCGCAAGTTGATGTGCGCCCTGTGCGTGACGCCGGCCCGTTGATGGGGCTTAAGCAGCCATTCCAAATCCTGAAAATGGATCGTCGCCGTGGCAATATCGTTGTATCGCGTCGTGCCATTCTTGAAGAATCGCGTGCGGAACAACGTGCAGAAGTGATCGGCAAACTGGCCGAAGGCGACAGCATTGACGGTGTGGTTAAAAACATCACCGAATACGGTGCGTTTGTTGATCTGGGCGGTGTTGACGGCTTGTTGCACGTTACAGATATGGCGTGGCGTCGGGTGAACCACCCGTCTGAAATCCTGACAATCGGTGAAACGATCAAGGTTCAGGTTATTAAGATCAACAAAGAAACCCATCGCATCAGCCTTGGCATGAAACAGTTGCAGGATGATCCTTGGACAGTTGTCGAAGCCAAATTCCCGCTGGAATCCGTGCATACGGGCCGCGTCACCAACATCACCGATTACGGCGCATTTGTTGAGCTGGAGCCAGGTGTTGAAGGTTTGGTTCACGTTTCCGAAATGTCATGGACCAAGAAAAACATCCATCCGGGTAAAATCGTTTCAACCTCGCAAGAAGTTGAAGTTATGGTTCTGGAAATTGACAGCGCCAAACGCCGTGTATCGCTTGGCCTGAAACAAACCATGCGTAACCCATGGGAAGTGTTTGCAGAAACACATCCAGCCGGCACAGAAGTTGAAGGTGAAGTCAAAAACATCACCGAATTCGGTCTGTTCATCGGCCTTGATGGCGACATCGACGGCATGGTTCACCTGTCGGATCTGACATGGGAAGGCCGTGGCGAAGACGTGATCGGCGATTTCCACAAAAACGATGTGGTCAAAGCGGTTGTCACCGAAGTTGACGTTGAAAAAGAGCGCATTTCCCTATCGATCAAAGCCCTTGGCGATGATCCATTCGAAGGCGCAACCGATGGCGTGAAACGCGGCTCGATCATCACTGTTGAAGTGACATCAATCGAAGATGGCGGCATCGAAGTGACATATGAAGGCATGAAATCCTTTATCCGTCGTTCCGATCTATCCCGCGACCGTTCCGAGCAACGCCCAGAGCGTTTCGGTGTTGGCGATAAAGTGGACGCACGCGTCACCAATATCGACAGCAAAACACGCCGTTTGGGTCTGTCGATCAAAGCCCGTGAAATTGCCGAAGAAAAAGAAGCCGTGGCACAATACGGTTCCTCCGATTCAGGTGCATCACTGGGCGATATTCTAGGCGCGGCGCTGAAAGGCGACGACGAGTAGATTACGCGTTACACCAGATTCAAGGGCGGCCCGTTGCAAATCGGGCCGCCTTTTTTTTATGCGAATCGGGTTTGGTGATTTACGCTGATGATCGGGTTTTCCATGCTTTGAAAAACTTGCAGTGTGGTATTTGACAGGATAATCCAATAAATATGCATTAAATCAGCCTATTAGGCTAAAGTTAACGGATTTTTCGCCTGCAAAGCGTTTCTCAAGATCGGATTTACACGTATAGTCATAATATTATCGCGCGCTTAGCCAGCGCTTAAAATGAATATGCCGGGGGGATACAACGGATGATCCGTTCAGAACTTGTCCAAAAACTAGCGGATGAAAATCCGCATCTTTATCAACGTGATGTTGAACGTATTGTCGATACAATCTTTGATGAAATTATCGATTCAATGGCCAAAGGCAACCGCGTGGAATTACGCGGCTTTGGCGCGTTTTCGGTGAAAAAACGCGATGCCCGGATCGGCCGGAATCCGCGCACAGGTGAATCGGTAAAGGTTGAAGAAAAGTTCGTTCCGTTCTTTAAGACAGGTAAGCTTTTACGCGACCGTTTGAACGGACAATAAGGACACAAAATGCGCTACATTCGTTATGCTTTTCTGGCCGGTTTGGCCATTTGTCTGGTGACAATCGCCATGGCCAATCGTGGGTTGGTGACGCTGCAGTTGCTGCCTGACGAAATTGCCGGATTTGTGAACCTGCCCAATACTTTGAAACTGCCTTTGTTCATTGTTATTTTTGGCGGTATTGTTGCCGGGCTTTTGATCGGGTTTGTTTGGGAATGGTTTCGCGAACATAAAATCCGCGCCCAAGCCAGTAAAAGCCAACGCAATGTAAAAGAGCTGGAGCGCGAAGTTGTGCGCTTAAAAGGCGAAAAGCACGATCAACAAGACGATGTGCTGGCCCTGCTTGAGAAAGCTGGCTGAACGGTTTAAACCGCGCCTATGAATTCAAAAATCAAAGTAAAAATCTGTGGCCTGACCACAATCGAACAGATGCAATTCGCCGCGGAAGCCGGGGCGAATTATATGGGATTTGTGTTTTTCGCCAAGTCCCCGCGCAACCTGACCCTGCCGCAGGCCCGTGACTTGTTGATCGAGGTGCCGATGGGCATCGCCAAAGTGGCGCTAACGGTCAATGCCGATGACGCGACGCTGGATGAAATCGTCAACACCTTGCCGCTGGATATGCTGCAACTTCACGGATCGGAAACGGCGGAACGGGTTGCCGAAATCCGCGCGCGTTATGGCCTGCCGGTGATGAAGGCCGTTGGTGTGGCCGATAAGGATGATCTGGCGGCGATTGACGCGTATTCAGAAGTGGCCGATCAGTTGCTGATTGATGCGAAGCCCGCGAAAAATGCTGAATTGCCGGGCGGAAATGGTCTGGCTTTTGATTGGCGTTTGATCGCCAATCGCCGTTGGGCCAAGCCGTGGATGCTGGCAGGGGGGTTAACGCCGGATAATGTGGCGCAGGCCGTCATGTTAACCGGAGCCACCCAAGTGGATGTATCGTCGGGCGTGGAAAGCGCAGCCGGCATAAAAGACAAAGATATGATCGCGCGTTTTGTCGCTGCGGCAGTGGGAGAATAAAATGAACGATCTATTCAACAGCTTTATGAATGGCCCCGATGAAAACGGGCGCTTTGGTGATTTTGGCGGGCGGTTCGTGTCAGAAACCCTGATGCCTTTGATTCTGTCGCTAGAGGAAGAATATGAAAAGGCCAAAACCGACGAAACATTCTGGGCGCAGATGGATGATTTGTGGGAACATTATGTGGGCCGTCCGTCGCCGTTGTATTTTGCCGAACGGCTGACCGAACATCTGGGCGGCGCGAAAATCTATTTGAAGCGCGATGAGCTGAATCACACAGGCGCCCATAAAATCAACAATGTGCTGGGGCAGATCATTCTGGCCAAACGCATGGGAAAAACCCGCATCATTGCCGAAACCGGCGCGGGGCAACACGGGGTGGCCACAGCCACGGTTTGTGCAAAATTCGGTTTGAAATGCGTGGTTTACATGGGCGCCCATGATGTGGAACGCCAATCGCCAAATGTGTTCCGGATGAAATTATTAGGGGCCGAGGTGGTTGCTGTTACGTCAGGGCGTGGCACCCTAAAGGACGCGATGAATGATGCGCTGCGCGATTGGGTAACCAATGTGGATGACACGTTTTATTGCATCGGCACGGTTGCCGGCCCGCACCCATACCCCGCGATGGTGCGCGATTTTCAATCGATCATCGGCAAAGAGGCCAAAGAACAAATGCAGCGCGCCGAAGGGCGATTGCCCGATACGATTATCGCAGCAATCGGCGGCGGCTCAAATGCCATGGGGCTGTTTTATCCGTTTCTGGATGATGAAAGCGTCAACATCATCGGGGTCGAGGCGGGCGGCAAAGGCGTAAACGCCAAGATGGAGCATTGCGCGTCTTTAACCGGCGGGCGGCCCGGGGTGTTGCACGGCAACCGCACCTATTTATTGCAAGATGATGACGGACAAATTCTGGAAGGGTTTTCTATTTCTGCGGGCCTTGATTATCCGGGGATCGGCCCGGAGCATTCATGGCTGCATGATATTGGCCGCGCGCAATATGTGGCGATTACCGATGTCGAGGCGCTTGAAGCGTTTCAATTAAGTTGCGAGCTTGAAGGGATTATTCCGGCGCTTGAGCCATCCCACGCGCTGGCGCATGTGATGAAAATCGCACCAACCCTGCCTAAAGACCATATCATCTGCATGAATATGTGTGGACGCGGTGACAAGGATATCTTTACCGTCGCCAAGGCCTTGGGTGTGGATATGGATACGGGCGCTTGATGCGTTAGAATCACACGCTGAAAAGCCGGCAACACAGAATCAAAACCCCGTCATAAGTGGCGGGGTTTTGTGCTTTGCAGCTAACCTAATGTTTAGGCAGGGGACTGGAACAGCGCCCTAAACTATAGTTTACGAGGCCAAAGCGCATTTCTAACACGTTGATATTAAACAATAACACATAAACTAAGGTGTATATTTCAAAGGAGTTGCCCATCTAAACCCGCGTTCAATAGCGGCAAGGGGGCAAGGTGTGCTTTTTGAGGGGCAAGGCAAACAACGCCGGACACGAAACAAAAAACAAATCACTTAGTCTTGAAAGGACACACCATGAAAACCACACTTATGATCACAGCCACCGCCCTGATGCTTAGCGTTACATCTTCTTTTGCTTTGACAGCAAATGACGTTGTTCAGCAACTGAAAGACCAAGGCTATACACGCATTGTTGTTCAAAAGCGTTTTGGCAGCGTTAAAATCAAAGCCTACGGCGCAGGAGGTGCGGAACGTGTAGTCGTACTGAATAAATCAACGGGTCAAATTACGCGGGATGATCGCAGCGGCGATAATGGGGGCCAAGGCGGCAACGGTGGCAACGGTGGTAGCGATGACCGCGGTGGAAATGATGACCGTGGTGGCAACGACAACGATCATGGCGGCAATGATAACGACCACGACGGTAACGACAACGACTAAACCCGCGTTACCCAAAGCTGAACCGATGACCCTTGAGAAATCGAGGGTCATCTTTTAGGATGGTGAATATGATGAATAAATGGATTAGGGCTGCGTTAGTTGTCGTTACTGTATCGATGCCATCGATGGCGTTGGCCACGAACGTTTATGATGCAATCATTTCGCAACTGCGAACGCAGGGATACACACAATTTGTTGTGCAAAAAACCTTTTTGGGGCGCATTCGTATCCTATCTTCCAAAGGAAGCCTTAAACGAGAGGTGATCGTCCATCCATTTACCGGCGAGATTTTACGTGACAGCAACGGGCGCAATGAATTGCACGAACGTGAATCTGATCGCGACGAAAACACGGGTTCTGGCGGCTTGTCTGATGATGGTATAAGTGGCGGCGGTAACGGCGACAACGGCGACAACGGCGACAATGGTGGAGATAACCACGACAACGAGGGTGGTGGCGATGATGGGCACGACGATGAAGAGGATGGCCACGATGACTAATGCCTCAAAAAGAACGCCGATTAGAAAGAACAGTTCAATCCAATACTACATTCTGGTTGCCTTTATTTTTCAGGTTTTATGCGCTGCTTTTTTCATTGCTGATCTGGCGTCCACGATTTTTAATTTTCCACTGCTTCCTAGTAGCTGGATGTTATACGAGATGGTCGAAATTTCCGCCACATTCGGCCTTGTCATTGGCTCGGCAATCAGTGGCATGGCCTATTGGGCCGCTCATAAACGCAGTGAAAAAGTAGAACAGCAGTTAAAGGCCGCTTCAGGTGCTTTTATGGAATTGCTTGGTGAAAAATTTGATGAATGGGCGTTAACGCCAGCTGAGCGGGATGTTGCGCTGTTTGCAATCAAGGGGTTTTCCACCAAGGAAATCTCGCAAATGCGTAAAACGTCCGAAGGCACGATTAAAGCCCAGACAAACGCAATCTATCGCAAGGTGGGGGTGACGGGGCGGCCACAGCTGCTAAGCTTGTTCATCGACGATTTGATGGGCGATGCGCTAACTGTTTGAACATGTGTTGCATGACGAAATGCAGTGCAATTCAGTTTCATCTTATCGATGCGGCGAGCTGGTCAAAATAACGGGATCACCTCTGTGACGTTGGCGCGTGTGAATAGATCATAGAAACCCTTGAAGGATATAAAATTTTACCAAACGGTTACAAAACGGGGCTTGCGCTGCCCGCAATTCTAGTGACAATAGGTAAATGGAACAGACATCATTCAAATCATGGCCAGACAGTGCCGCCCGTTTAATCGCCGTTGCGGCGGGGCGCGGGGCGGCTGACATGGTCATACGCGGGGGCCGTTGGGTTAACGTTCAGACGCGTGAAATTCTAGACAATACCGATATTGCCATTGCCAACGGGCGGTTTGCCTATGTGGGGCCGGATGCATCGCATTGCATTGGTGAAGATACCGTGATCATCGAGGCCAAGGGGCGCTATATGATGCCCGGCCTGTGTGATGCACATATGCACATCGAAAGCGGCATGCTAACCCCTGCGGAATTTTCCCGCGCGGTGATCCCCCATGGTACCACCAGCATGTTTACCGACCCGCACGAAATTGCCAATGTTCTGGGCCTGCGCGGTGTGAAGCTGATGCATGACGAGGCGATGTTGCAACCGATCAATGTTTATACCCAAATGCCATCCTGCGCGCCAAGCGCACCGGGTTTGGAAACCACAGGCTATGAAATTACGCCCGAAGACGTGGCCGAAGCCATGACATGGCCGGGGATCATCGGCCTTGGGGAAATGATGAATTTCCCCGGTGTGATCAATGCCGACCCCAAAATGCTGGCAGAAATTGCCGCGACGCAAAATGCCGGTAAAACCGTGGGTGGCCATTATGCCAGCCCCGATTTAGGCCCGAATTTTCATGCCTATGTGGCGGGTGGCCCTGCGGATGAACACGAAGGTGTGTGCGAGGCCGATGCAATTGCGCGGGTGCGTCAGGGGATGAGATCGATGATGCGGCTTGGCTCGGCGTGGTATGATGTGGAAACGCAAATCACCGCGATCACCGAAAAGGGGCTTGATCCGCGCAACTTTATCCTGTGCACCGATGATAGCCATTCGGGCACCTTGGTGAATGATGGCCATATGAACCGCGTGGTGCGCCATGCGATTGATTGCGGTTGTGATCCGCTGATTGCCATTCAAATGGCCACGATCAACACCGCCACACATTTCGGGCTTGAACGGGAGCTGGGTTCAATCGCCCCGGGGCGTCGTGCGGATGTGATCTTGACGTCAGACATTCAAAAACTGCCGATTGAAACAGTGATTGCGCGTGGGGTTGTTGTGGCCGAAGCGGGCGAAATCACGGTTGAGTGCCCGCATCTGGACTGGCCCGAAGATGCGCGCGGCACCGTGCATTTGGGCAAGACCCTGACGGATACCGATTTTGAAATCCATGCGCCAAAAGGGGCGAACGCGGTTAAGGCCAAGGTGATCGGCGTGGTTGAAAACCAAGCCCCGACCAAGGCGCTTACAGCTGAACTTGAGGTTGAAAACGGCCTTGTGTTATCTGACGAGGCCAATGATGTGTGCCAGATTGCATTGGTGGAACGCCACCGCGCCACGGGCGAGGTGGTGAATGGGTTTGTGTCGGGGTTCAGGTATAAAGGCCAAATGGCCATGGCCAGCTCGGTTGCCCATGACAGCCATCATATGATTGTGGTCGGCACGTCGCGCGCGGATATGGCGCTGGCGGCCAACCGTTTGGGCGAAGTTGGCGGCGGTGTAACCGTGTGGAAAGACGGCAAAGAACTGGCGCTGGTGCAACTGCCCATCGCTGGCCTGATGTCGGATGAACCTGCCGTTGATGTGGCCGCAGCGGCGCAAAAGATGGTGGATGCCATGGCCGTCTGTGGCTGTGACGTCAACAACGCCTATATGCAACATTCCCTGCTGGCTTCGGTGGTGATCCCCGAACTGCGGATATCCGATCTGGGGCTGGTGGATGTAACGAAATTCGAACTAACAGAATTGTTTGAGGAAAATAAATGAATACAAATATCTCAGAAATAAAAACAATCACGCCCGATGTACCTGCAGCAGAAGAATTTACCGATGTGTCCAAAGCCGTTGATCGGCTGAATGAAATCTATGATATTGCCATCAGTTTCCTATGCGGGCATTTTTCACGTGTTGTCGGTGGTGAAAAAATTGATGCGCGGTACCGTGCGTTTTATCCGGAAATCCGCATTACGGTGAACAGTTACGCCAAACCCGATAGCCGTCTTAGCTTTGGGCACGTGTCCGAGCCGGGCACTTATGCCGCCACCGTGACGCGGCCTGATTTGTTTCGATATTACTTGAAACAACAGCTCAAACTGGTGATGGAAAACCATTGTGTGCCGATAACGATTGGTATTTCCAACACCCCGATACCGGTGCATTTTGCCTTGGCTAGCGATACCAATTCTGTGGTGCCGCAAGAGGGTTCAATGGATTTCTCCATGCGCGATGTGTTTGATGTGCCTGATCTGTCCACCACCAATGATGACATTGTGAATGGTGTGGCCGAAGCCGGCCCGGATGGCTCCAAGCCTCTGGCGCCGTTTACCGCACAACGGGTTGATTATTCGCTTGCGCGGCTGGCCCATTACACCGCCACCAAGCCCGAGCATTTCCAGAACCACGTTCTGTTTACCAATTATCAATTCTATTTTGAAGAATTCGAGGCCTATGCCCGTGCGCAACTGGCCGACCCAAACAGCGGTTACACAAAATATGTCGGCCCGGGAAATGTGGTGATCACCGATCCTGAAGCACCGATGCCAGCACCCGCAAAAATGCCGCAAATGCCGACGTATCACCTGAAACGCAAAGGCAAGGGCGGCATTACGCTGGTGAATATCGGCGTGGGGCCAAGCAACGCCAAAACTGCCACCGATCATATCGCAGTGTTGCGCCCCCATGCGTGGTTGATGGTTGGTCATTGTGCGGGCTTGCGGAATTCGCAGTCTTTAGGTGATTTTGTGCTGGCCCATGCCTATCTACGCGAAGATCATGTTCTGGACGATGATTTACCGGTCTGGGTGCCGATTCCGGCGTTGGCCGAAATCCAGATTGCGTTGGAACAGGCGGTTGCGGGTGTGACCAAACTGGAAGGCTATGATTTGAAAAAAGTGATGCGCACCGGCACGGTGGCCTCGCTTGATAATCGCA
>CAMZKY010000319.1 GCA_947311455.1 uncultured Marinosulfonomonas sp.
ACGGGGTGATGCGCGGCAAACGCGTGCCGGCCTCTTATGCGGCAAAACTGGAAAAAGGCGCGGTGCGCTTGCCGTTTTCCGCCCTGAATGTCGATATTCTGGGCGAAGATATCGCCAACAGCCCCTTGGTGTTTGATAGCGGCGATGCCGATGGCATTTTACGCCCCACCGGGCGCGGCCCGGTGCCGATGCCGTGGCTTGCCAATCCCAGCGCATTGCACCCGATGACCCTGCACTATGATGATGGAAAGCCGTTTTATGGTGATCCGCGCAATGTGCTGCAAACGGTTCTGGATCAATACGAAAAACGCGGCTGGCAAGTGATCGCCGCAACCGAGCTTGAGTTCCATCTGGTTGATGACAGCGGCAAAACCCTAGCCCCCGCGATCAACCCGATCACCGGCAAACCGATGGCCACCTCCGATGTTTTGTCGCTGGACGCGCTGGATGCCTATGATGCGTTTTTCACCGATGTTTACAACGGCGCGGCGGCAATGGGTATCCCCGCGCAGGCCGCCATTGCCGAAGGGGGCGTGGCGCAATTTGAAATCAATCTAAACCACGGCCCCGCCATGCGCGCCGCTGATGATGCGCTACTGTTTAAAATGCTGATCCATGGTTTGGCCCGCAAACACGGGTTTGCCGCAACCTTTATGGCCAAACCGTTTCTAAACGATGCGGGCAACGGGCTGCATGTGCATTTTTCCATCCTTGATCAAGACGGCAACAACATCTTTGACGATGGCAGCGAAACCGGATCCCCCATCCTGCACCACGCCATTGCCGGATGTCTGGAGGCCATGGCCGACAGCACCCTGATTTTTGCCCCCCATGCCAATTCCTATAAACGCATGGTCGAAAATGCCCATGCCCCCACCGGCATTTCATGGGCCTATGAAAACCGCACCGCCGCCATACGCGTGCCCGGCGGTGCCCCCGCGGCGCGCCGTATTGAACACCGTGTGGCGGGCGGCGATGCCAACCCTTACCTGATGCTGGCCGCAATTTTGGGCGCGGCACTGATGGGGATCGAAGACGGCCACACACCGCCAGCGCCGATCACCGGTAACGCCTATACGCAGGATTTACCGCAAATCCCCACCGATTGGGGCGCGGCGATCAATCAGTTTGCCACCTCGGATATTGTGCGGCGTTTTTTGCCCGATTCCTGCATCCGCAACCTGATCCTGACTAAAAAACAGGAGCTAAAGCGCCTGAAAGACCTGTCGCATAACAAACAAACCGCGATTTATCTGGAAACGGTTTGAACGCTGCGCTATCATTTTGAAAAACGGTGAATTATGAAAATCGGAATACTTATCTGCGGCCACGCCATCCCCGAGGTGGCTGAAATCCATGGCGATTACCCGCATTGGTTCGAGGCCCTGCTGGACGGCAACGGTTTTGAATTTGTCCACTATGATGTGGAAAACATGGAATTTCCGGCCGACATCCACGACGCCGACGGCTGGTTGCTTACAGGATCACGCCACGGCGCTTATGAGGATCACCCCTTCATCCCGCCACTTGAGGATTTCATCCGCAAGGCCTATGCCGCCCCTGTGCCTATGGTGGGCATCTGCTTTGGGCACCAGATCATCGCGCAGGCCTTGGGTGGCAAGGTTGAAAAATATCACGGTGGCTGGGCCGTTGGGCGGCAGGATTATCGCTTTAACGGCCACGGGGATATCGCGCTGAACGCGTGGCATCAGGATCAGGTTCTTGAACTGCCCAAAGACGCCAAAGTGATCGCCGGCAATGATTTTTGCAAGAATGCAGGGCTGGTTTACGGTGATCGCGTTTTCACCATGCAGCCCCACCCCGAATTTTCCAATCCGATTATGGCCCAATATGTAGAACTGCGCCGCAATCCCGATATTTACGATCCCGCGATGATGGATCGCGCCATCGAAAACGCCAAAATCCCCAATGACGAGGCGGTTCTGGCCCGCGACATCGCCAAATTTTTTCTTCAAGCCCGTGAGGTACCTTTATGAGTAACTGGACAGACAAACTCCCCCAAGCGGCGCGCGACTATTTGGAAGGCCGCCGCCTTGACGAAGTGGAATGCATCGTTTGCGACATTCCCGGCATTGCACGAGGCAAGGCCATGCCCGCCAGCAAATTTGCCAAAACCCGCCAATCCTATCTACCCAATTCTATATTTTATCAAACCATTACCGGCGGTTACGCCGATGCGGCCGAACACGAGGAAAAAGGCTTTACCGAGCCGGATATGATCCTGAAACCGGATTTTTCCACCGCCACCGCCGCCCCATGGACGGGCGATTGGACGCTGCAAGTTATCCATGATCTTGAGGATCTAAAAGGCAACCCGATCGCGGTTTCGCCGCGCAACGTTCTGAAACGGGTGGTGGATTTGTATCATAAAAAAGGCTGGACGCCGGTGATTGCGCCGGAACTGGAATTCTATCTGGTGGCCCGCAATACCGATCCTACCGTGCCGATCAAACCGCCGATTGGCCGCACCGGCCGGCCTGCCGCGGGCCGCCAATCCTATTCCATGTCCGCCGTTGATGAATACGGCCCCGTGATTGACGATATCTACGATTTTGCCGAGGCCATGGGCCTTGAAATCGACGGCATCACCCAGGAAGGCGGCGCAGGACAGATTGAAATCAACCTGCAACATGGCGATCCGGTCAAGCTGGCCGATGATGTATTTTTCTTTAAACGCCTGATCCGCGAAGCGGCGTTTCGCCATGATTGTTACGCCACCTTTATGGCCAAACCGATCGAAGGCGAACCCGGCTCAGCCATGCATATCCACCATTCGGTGATTGATACAGAAACCGGCAACAACATCTTTTCCGGCCCCCAAGGCGGCGAAACCGATGCGTTTTTCCACTTTATCGCCGGAATGCAAAACCATCTGCCCAGCGTGATTGCCATTCTGGCCCCTTACGTGAATTCCTATCGCCGCTATGTAAAAGACCACGCCGCGCCAATCAATCTGGACTGGGCGCGCGACAATCGCACCGCCGGTATCCGCATCCCGATTTGCGGCCCCAAAAACCGCCGCGTTGAAAACCGTTTGGCGGGGATGGATTGCAACCCTTATCTGGGCATCGCAGCCTCGCTGGCCTGTGGCTATCTGGGATTGTTAGAAGGGGAGCGCCCCGACAGCCAACTAAAAGGCGAAGCCGATGACGGCGAAGAAGTGATCCCGCGCGATCTGCGCGCCGCGCTTGATGTTTTCGAAGAGGCCACCGCCATGCAGGATGTGCTTGGCCCGCGGTTTTGCCGGGTCTATTCGATCGTCAAACGCGCCGAGGTTGACGAATTTTTACAAGTGATTTCCCCATGGGAACGCGAACATTTGCTGTTAAACGTATGAACCTGATCTATTCAAATGATAAAAAAGGCCAGTATCCCGACAGTTGGTATGCGGCCACCGCCACGCCGCTTGCGCCGTTTGAAAGCCTGAAAGGCGAAACCACTGCCGATATTTGTATCGTCGGTGGCGGATTTACCGGCCTGTCTTCTGCGCTGCATCTGGCCCAACGGGGCTATTCTGTGGTGCTGCTCGAAGCACAGCGTGTGGGTTTCGGGGCATCAGGGCGCAATGGCGGGCAGGTTGGCGAAGGCCAGAATATGGATCAGCCGACCCTTGAAAAGAAACTTGGAAAATCCGACGCGCGTATGCTGTGGGACATAGCCGCACAATCGGTCAAACTGACGGTTGATCTGGCCAACAAACACGCCCCCGAGGCCAAATTCCGCCCGGGGCATGTCACCGCATTTTACTCACAAAAAGGTGCCGAACACGGCGCGCGCAAACGCGATTATCTGGCGCAAAATTACGACCACACCGAAACCGAATTTCTGGATCAATCCGGAATGCAAGATCTGATCGGCAATCCCGCCTATGCGGGTGGCATCCTTGATATGACCGGCGGCCATATGCACCCGCTGAATTTTGCCCTTGGTTTGGCGCGTGCTGCGGTTGACGCAGGGGTGCGCATTTTCGAAGGCACCTATGTGCACAATCTACAACACGGTGCCAAAGTTACCGTGCGCAGTGATCGGGGCCGCGTGATGGCCGATCATGTAGTTTTAGCCACCAATGGTTATTCCAATTCCTTGTCGAAAAAAACCGCGGCGCGGGTAATGCCGATTAACAATTACATGGTCGCAACCGAGCCATTGGGCGAACGCGCCAAACAGATTTTATCGCGTGATGTGTGCGTTTACGATGATAAATTTGTGCTGAATTATTATCGCCTGTCACGTGACGGGCGGCTGATTTTTGGCGGCGGCGAAAGTTACGGCGAAAAATTCCCGTCCGACATTGCCGCCAAAGTGCGCAAACCGCTTGAAACCCTTTATCCAAATCTGAAAGGCGTGAAAATTGATTACGCTTGGGGCGGCACCCTTGGCATTACCACCAATCGCATGCCCTATTTTGCCCGCGTTGCGCCCAACATTCTGACGGCGGGCGGGTATTCCGGCCATGGGGTGGCTTTGGCCACATTGGCGGGGGAAATCATCGGCGAAACCATTGCCGGGCAATCCGAACGGTTCGATGTGATGGCGCAGGTGCCGATTCTGCCATTCCCCGGCGGACGGATGTTTTCCACCCCGATTTTAACCATGGCGATGACGTGGTTCGCCCTGCGGGATCGTTTGGGGTGTAAGGCAAATTTGCCATACGCTTGCCATACGTTTGCCATACGCTTGCCATACAGGCAAAATTCGACAA
>CAMZKY010000320.1 GCA_947311455.1 uncultured Marinosulfonomonas sp.
CAAGCATGGGTTGATGTGATGATGCCTGTTTGGGACAAATTTGTCGGCGATGTTGGCCAAGAAAACATTGACGCGGCACAAGCGATCAACGACTCGATGTAAGCACTAAAATCTGCGTGCGCCCACACAGAAGGGGCGCGCGCTTTTCGTTTAAAACGGGAGGGGACACCATGCATTTGGAAACGAAATCTAGCCGTGCTGATCGTATCGAAGAAACCATTATCGCATTTCTTTTGGGAATGATGACGATCATCACATTTATCAATGTGATAGTGCGCAAGCTATATTCCAACAATCCACCAGATTATATCAAGTTCCTAAAGCTGGACAATATTGGCCTGTGGGGCATGGAATTGACCGTTTTTATGTTTGGCTGGCTGTGCCTTTTGGGCGCGTCATATGCAGTGAAAAAGAACGCGCACCTTGGGGTGGATGTTGTGATTAATATGCTGTCTAAAAAACCGCGCCGCCTGTTGGCGCTGGTATCGGTGGCGGTTTGCATTATGTTCAGTTTCCTTTTGTTGAAAGGCGCGTGGGATTATTGGGCAAACTTTGCCAACTTACCCGGCACAGAAGGGCGCTGGTTTCCGTTAGGTTTTGAAGATAAATTCCGTGGGAAAGGCTGGTATGAGGTCGAATCTGTACCGATGCCGGGTTTGCTTGCGTGGATGTCGGGTGTCTTTAACGATGGTGACGTATACGACAAACTACCCCGTTTGGTGCCATATTTTGTGTTGCCTTTATCAATGGCCCTGTTGTTTTTCAGGTTTATTCAAGCGGCATTCAAAATCTGGAATGGCGATGTTGACCGGATGGTTGCCAGCCACGAAGTAGAAGATGAAATTCAAGAAATGCGGGATCAACGTGGGGAGACGTCATAATGGCTGTTGCTTTATTATTTGCGATGGTGGTTGGTCTAATGATGATCGGCGTGCCTATTGCGGTTTCCTTAGGGATGAGTTCAGTATTGTTTCTGTTGGCCTATTCCGATGTTTCATTGGCTGCGGTTGCGCAAACGTTATTCTCGGCCTTTGAAGGCCATGCCACGTTGCTGGCAATCCCGTTCTTTATTCTGGCGTCAACATTTATGTCGACGGGCGGTGTCGCCGCACGGATTATTAACTTTTCTATCGCCTGTGTGGGCCATTTTCGCGGCGGTTTGGCCATTGCGGGTGTGTTTGCCTGTATGATGTTTGCCGCCTTGTCTGGCTCCTCGCCTGCGACGGTTGTGGCGATTGGCTCGATTGTGATCGCGGCGATGGTTAAGGCTGGATATTCCAGAGATTTCGCCGCTGGTGTGATTTGTAACGCGGGCACCTTGGGCATCTTGATCCCGCCGTCCATCGTGATGGTGGTTTATGCAGCTGCAGTCGAAGTATCTGTGGGGCGTATGTTTCTTGCGGGGATTATTCCGGGCCTTTTGGCTGGATTTATGCTGATGATCGCGATCTATGTGATGGCGCGGATCAAAAAGATGCCTGCTGGCGAATGGGTTGGTTGGGGCACGGTTGCTGAAACCTTTTTAAATGCGTTTTGGGGGCTGATGTTGATCGTGATTATCATGGTGGGCATCTATGGCATCCCCGGTGTAACCTCGGCCATTTTCACCCCAACAGAAGCGGCCGCCGTGGCCTCGGTTTATGCGTTTATCGTGTCGATCTTTATCTACCGTGACATGGGGATGTTGAAATCACGTCCATGGTTAAAGGATGGAGAAAAAGATGGCATGGGGCTTGGCATGCGGGTGGTAGTTTTCGCACTGGTCGGTTTCTTGTTCCACTTTATGCTGTCCAGCAACAATGCCGGCGCATTTTACCCGCGCAACATTGGTTTGATGGTTGGGTTTGGCTGGGTCGCTGTTACGTTGATTGTTGGTTGGGCGCTTGTGAAAATGCCTGAGAAGCGCAAAGAAACGGCGACGGTGGTTATTTCGATCCTAGGGGTGTTGCCAGGCTTGTTTCTACTCTACCTCTCGGTCGGCAGTGTCTGGAGTGGCTCCTACGAAAGCGCGCTCACCGCAAGCGGTATTGATGGGTTGGCGATGGTTTTGGCCTTGATTGTCACGGTTCTTTACAGTGCTGTCGCAATGCTATTTGTGATGTTGGCGCCGATGGTTTTTGTGTTTAGCCTTGTGTCGTCTTCGACCCGGGTGACAGAGGCCGGCTATAGCTTTGCTCAAAGCTTAACCGGTGGTGGCACCGCGTTCATTCGCGGAACGGGAGAAACTGCCGTAGCGTTTATCCCGTCGTTTTTCCATCGTGACACGCGCCAAGCATTGTTTGACGCGGGTAAGCTGACGGTAACTTTGATGTTTGTGATCGCCAATGCGCTAATCCTGAAACACGTTCTGACGGATGAACAAATCCCCCAGCAAGTGGCAAATGCGATGCTGTCTTACGGGTTTGGGCCGGTGATGTTCTTGGTTGTCGTTAACGTGATCTTGTTGATCGGGGGCCAGTTTATGGAGCCGTCAGGATTGCTGGTGATTGTTGCACCTTTGGTGTTTCCAATTGCAATGGAGTTGGGAATTGACCCGATCCATCTAGGGATCATCATGGTGGTGAACATGGAAATCGGGATGATCACCCCACCAGTTGGTTTGAATCTGTTCGTGACCTCGGGCGTGGCTGGTATGTCAATGATGCGAGTGGTTAAGGCGTCACTGCCGTTCCTTGCGGTGCTGTTCGTGTTCCTGATTATGATCACTTATATTCCGTGGCTGTCTACCGTTATTCCAAACGCGGTGATGGGGCCTGAAGTGATTACCAAGTAACCAAAAGGAGCGCTTCGCGCGCGCTTTTCTGTTCTTAGTAGAAAGGCGACGCCCTAATGTGGGGCGTCGCCTTTTTCAATGTCGTAAAACGTAAGCATCCATGCTTCTTTTCGCTTAAATATCCCCGCCCTAGGCAAGGCTTCCCTGTGCTGCGAAAGTAGCTCGGTTTAACTAACTGTTTTCAAGTGCGGTGATGATGCCGGTGAAATCTACCGCTTTAAGCGAAGCGCCTCCCACAAGTGCGCCATCAACATTATTTACCGCAAAGATATCGTCGGCATTGCTTGGTTTCACTGAACCACCGTAAAGCACACTGATGTTATCTCCAATTTCAGTGCCAAAGCGTTTGATCAGGGCACCTCGGATAAAATCATGCACTTCGCCGATTTGTTCGAGTGTCGGCACTTTACCTGTGCCAATCGCCCAGATCGGCTCATAAGCCACGACAGTGTTTTCAGCCGTCGCAGTTTCAGGGATTGATCCGGCAAGCTGCGCGCCGATTATGTCCAACGTTTTGCCAGCCACGCGTTGATCATCTGACTCACCACAGCAGATCACCGCAATCAGGCCCGCAGCAGTGGCGGTTTTGGCTTTGGCGTTTATATCGGCATCAGATTCGTGGTGATCCTGACGGCGTTCAGAGTGGCCAACAATCACATGGCTTGCGCCTGCATCAACCAGCATATCCGCAGAAATGTCGCCTGTATGCGCGCCAGATGTATCGGCGTGGCAATCTTGGCCACCTGTGGCAATCGCACTGCCTTTGGTGCGTGCCGCCATCGCCCCAACCAAAGTGGCGGGGGGGCAAATCAGGACGCCGCATTTTGGCGTGGGGTGGCTGGTGATCAGCGTGTCAATTTCAGCAAGTGAAGCACTGGTGCCATTCATTTTCCAGTTTCCGGCCGCAAGTTTATTACGCATGATTTTGTCCCTTATGTTTATTTCAACAATGCTTGCATTATTGTTTTGCCCCAAAGCAAGCAAGTTTTCCGGATATGCGGCAAGAGGCCCTACCTGAAGATATGTTTTTTTGTATCGCTGACATTTTTTGGGTCATATAATGGTTTAGGAAAATACTAGGAAATAGGGGTATAACATGAGAATTGTCCAAATTAGCGACTTAAACATTGGCGCAAAAGGGGATGAAAATCCAGCTGCGAAAAAGATGGCTGAAAATCTGCAGCTAACAATTGCCAATGTAAACCAACTGACTCCAAAACCTGATTTGGTGCTTATTAATGGCAATATTACCAATGATGGCAGCCCTGAATCAGCCGCTCATGCGCGTGAACTGCTTGATACGTTTGAAATGCCCTATAAACTGGTTTGTGGCCCGCAGGATGATCGCCGGACAACGCTGGGTGTGTTCGAACATGCCTGCGCAAACGAAGTTGGCGGCGTGGTGAGCTATATGGTTGAAGGGTTCGACCTGCGCATTATCGGGCTTGATAGTTTGGGCCACAATGGCACGGGTGGGCATATCTGCCAAAAACGCTTGAACTGGGTAAATGAACGTTTAGCCGAAAATCAGACCAAACCAACCCTGATTTTTATGCATCATCCGCCAATGAAACTGGGCATGCAAGCGGCAGATGCCGAAGGATTCAACAACGCAGACGTTTTTGGCCAGCTGGTCCAACATTATAGTCATATCAAGGCAATTTTCAGCGGTCATGTCAACTTTGCCAGCCACACCTGCTGGAATGAAACCGTGGTTTCTACGGCACCAAGTATGGGCATGGAATCCGCGTTGGATACAATGGAAACGGGGGAAGCGGTTTCCGGTGCGCCGGCCTATAATATTCACCATTATACCGAGTTTGGCGATTTAGTGAGCCGGACAGTGTATCTTGATTAAGAAAGCGTATCAGGATTAAGAAAGTGCTGTGAAGGCCCGGCGCGCCCAATCAAGGGCGATGTCCGGGTCGTCAAGGGCGCTGCAGGGCATTGTCCAATAGCACATGGTTTTTCCGGTGTCCGCGCCAAACTGGACGGCGCCTGCCGCTTCCATTTCTTTTTCAAAACCGCCTTTGGCCTTCAGATAAAGCGTGCCTTGGCTGTCTAGAATGGAAAATATCACCCCGTTGCAAT
The DNA here is from genome assembly GCA_947311455.1 of uncultured Marinosulfonomonas sp. Taxonomy (GTDB): domain Bacteria; phylum Pseudomonadota; class Alphaproteobacteria; order Rhodobacterales; family Rhodobacteraceae; genus Profundibacter. The sequence continues at coordinate 4,865 of CAMZKY010000320.1, forward strand.
AAATCGACAAGCCACCCATCATTTTGCGGCTGGTGATGTCGCCAAGTTCTTCAAATATTTCATGGGTATAGGCGATGTCGGATTCAGACAGGCCCATTTTCTTTTCTTCCACCGCTCAAATCGCGGGGCCGGACAGATTATCATCAAATTTAATCGATTCGCCACAGCCGCAGGCCTCGGTCACGTTGGGGTTTCTAAAGTTAAACCCGCTTTCCAAAAGGGATGTGGTGTAATCAATTTCAGTGCCAAATAGGAATATCTGCGCCATCGGGGCAATCATCACCCGCGCGCCATCCATTTCGACGGTTTCGTCCATTGGATCAATTTCATTCACATAATCCATGGTGTATTCCATACCTGCACAGCCACCTTTTTTGATGCCAATGCGCAATCCTTGCGAGCCGTCTTTGGCCATCAGTTTGCAGATCTGCTTGGCTGCGGCGGGGGTGATGGACACGGCTTGCTTGCCTGGAATTCCGAACATGATGTTTTCTCCTGTTGCCTGCCTAATATAGGGGGTCATTGAGGATTCTCAAGATGTGTTGCTGCCGCAGGGTGGAAATTAAAGCTTTGGGCGCGGCAAGGGGGCTTGAAATGTGGCCCGACCCCTGGAAATGAACGTAGAGTGGGATTGTCGCAGAGATTGTGTATGGGGTTGCATATTAGGCGACAATCATCTTTAATTATTTGTAGTAATTGATCTAGATCAAATAGATTACCGGATGGGGACAAATAAATGAGACTTGATGCACCACTTTGGCGGCAAACGCCGTTGGCAATTTTTCCGGCGACACTGGGTTTTCTGGGTTTGGCCCTTGGCTGGCATAAGGCGGCGAATGTTTTGCCGTGGTTAAGCGAGGATTTCGGCAATCTGATGCTGGCCTTCGCCGCTGCGTTTTATTTGTGGTATTTCCTGTTTTATGCGGCCAAATTGATGCGTCGTCCCTCTGTGATTATGGACGATCTGAAAATGCCCCCCGCACGGGGCGGGATTGCGGCGATGGCGATGGCGATGATGTTGTTGGCGGCCGGATTGATGCCGTTCGGGATTTATGTGCCCTTGGTGTGGTGGGCTGGTGTGGTGATGCAAATCTTTGCCAGTATTGTGGTGTTGCTTGCGATTTACCGTGATCCCCCTGAAAAACGCCATTTTTCCACCTTTCAATATCTGGCATTTGTTGGCCCGATTGTTGGCCCCATTGCCGGTATCCCGTTGGGGTTTGCCACGATTAGCCTGTGGATGACATGGGCGGCCTTGGTGGCGTGGGTGGTGATTACCGCCGGTTTGCTGTTGACGATCAAGCCCGCCAAAATGCCGCCGCCAATGCGCCCGTCATTGGCGATTGCCTTGGCGCCTCTTAGCTTGTTCGCCCTTAGTTTTGGATCGCTTGGCTATGATACGCTGTATACGATTTTCCATCTGGCCTGTACAATCGGGTTTGTGGTGCTGCTGGTCTCGTTTCGCTGGATGATCAAAGCCGGATTTACCCCGATCTGGGGGGCCTTTACCTTTCCGATCGCCGCATTTTTGAATGTTCAGGTCATGGATGTTGCCAAAGGGGGCGGTCTGATGGCTGAAATCGGCGTTTATGCTGGGATGATTTTAGGCACGCCGTTGATCCTGTTTATTTGTTACCGGCTGATCATGTTGTGCGTCACGGGCGAGTTGTCCAAGAAAAGCGGCGCGGCGACGGTTTAGGTCCAAAGCGCACGAGGAAAACAAAGGCGGTGCGGTTTGCGCCGCCTTTTTTCTGTCTAGAGGTCAGAAAACCCGATTAGCCCCTTTCGCCCACGGGGAATCCATGAAATAGGGACGTGTCAAATGAAACCTTCCAAGGAGACTCCCATGGAGATTCGTGAGGCCCTCACATTTGACGATGTTCTACTGGTTCCAGCCGCGTCCAGCGTTCTACCGTCAACCGCAGATACCAGCACATTTGTTACCAAATCTATCCGTTTGAATATTCCGTTGCTGAGTTCGGCAATGGATACCGTGACCGAGGCCAAGATGGCGATTGCCATGGCGCAGGCGGGCGGCATGGGGGTTATTCACCGTAATTTGGATATCGAAGAACAAGCCAGCCAAGTGCGCCGCGTGAAACGATTTGAAAGTGCAATTATTTATGATCCGATCACCTTGACCGCCGATCAGACCCTTGCCGATGCCAAAGCCTTGCAAACGCGGTATCGGGTCAGCGGATTTCCGGTGGTGGATGGATCGGGCCGTGTGGTCGGGATTGTAACAAACCGCGACATGCGCTTTGCTTCGGATGACAAAACCCCGGTGTCGGCAATGATGAGTTCCGACAATCTGGCTCTGTTGCACGAACCTGCCGATCTGGATGAGGCCCGAAGCCTGATGCAGGCGCGCCGGATTGAAAAGCTGGTGATTACCGATGGGAATGGCAAACTGACCGGACTAATGACGATCAAGGATATTGAACAAGCGGTGCTGAACCCCACCGCCAGCAAAGACGATCTGGGCCGTTTGCGGGTGGCGGCGGCCAGCACGGTAGGGGATGCGGGCTATGAACGGGCGCAGGCCTTGGTTGAAGCCGGTGTGGATATGATCGTGATCGATACAGCGCATGGGCATTCCGAAGGGGTGGCGCATGCGGTTGAGCGGGCCAAAACCCTTAGCAATGATGTTCAAGTCGTTGCGGGAAATGTGGCCACGGCCGAGGCCACGCGTGCTTTGATTGGCGCTGGGGCAGATGCCGTTAAAGTGGGTATTGGCCCGGGGTCGATATGCACCACGCGGATGGTGGCCGGTGTGGGCGTGCCGCAACTGACCGCAATTATGGACAGCGCACGCGGGGCCGCCGAGACTGGAACGCCGATCATCGCCGATGGCGGGATCAAGTTTTCCGGCGATTTTGCCAAAGCTATCGCCGCAGGGGCGAATTGCGCCATGGTTGGTAGCATGATTGCCGGTACCGATGAAAGCCCGGGTGAAGTGATCTTGTATCAAGGCCGTAGCTTTAAATCTTACCGTGGTATGGGCAGCCTTGGCGCGATGGCACGTGGATCGGCTGATCGGTATTTCCAGAAAGACGCGGCCAGCGATAAACTGGTGCCCGAAGGTATTGAGGGGCAGGTGCCTTATAAAGGATCAGCGGGTACGGTTATTCACCAGATGGTGGGCGGTTTGCGGGCAGCGATGGGCTATACTGGCTGTGCAACCGTGGACGAGATGCGCAAGGGGGCGGAATTTGTGCGTATCACTGGTGCGGGGCTAAAAGAAAGCCATGTGCATGATGTGCAGATTACCCGTGAAAGCCCGAACTACAGAATGTCATAGCGGCGTCAGATAACAGGAGCCCCTGCGGGGCGCTCGATAAGCCTGCCCTTGGGCAGGCGGAGCCTGCGGCGCGGATATTTATGAAAAGAAGAAGGTTGAAACAATGACACCAGCAGCAAGATGGGCCGCAACGATTGAGATTCTGGATGAGGTTCTGGACGGGGTTGCCGCTGAAAGAGCATTGACAAACTGGACGCGCCGTTCGCGGTTTGCCGGATCGAAAGATCGCGCTGCCGTGCGGGATCATGTGTTTGATGCGCTACGTCAAAAGCTGTCTTGTGCGGCGCTTGGCGGGGGCGATAGTGGGCGTTTGATTGCGCTTGGATTGATGCGCAAATCCGGCTTGGATGTTGCGGAAATATTCAGCGGTGTTGGGCATGCGCCCACCGAGTTAACCGATGAAGAAAATGCGGGTGGCGCAACGCCCCAGGGACTGGATGCGCTGGATTGGCCTGAATGGCTAAAAGACGAGCTAAAAACAACATCGTTTGACGAGATTTGCCAAGCCATGCAAAGCCGTGCGCCGATTTTTGCGCGTGTGAACTTGCGAAAATCGAGTGTGGAAGACGCCATTCACGCCCTTGCCGAAGAAGAAATCGACGCTGAGCCGTTCCCTGTTTCTCCCACTGCGTTGTTGATCACCCGTAATCCGCGCCGGATTAAAAATTCTATTGCCTACAAGGATGGCCTGATCGAATTGCAGGATGCCGCATCGCAAGCCGTTGTTGATATGGTGCCCCTCACAGAAGACATGCGGGTTCTGGATTATTGCGCTGGTGGTGGTGGCAAGGTGTTGGCCATGGCGGGGCGGGTGAAGGCCAATTATTTCGCCTATGATATTAATGATGCGCGAATGAAAGATTTGCCACAACGCGCCATGCGGGCGGGGATTGATGTGCGAATTTTGACAACCGGTGAGGTGCAAGACAACGCTCCGTTTGATGTGGTTTTTGCGGATGCGCCTTGTTCGGGAAGTGGTGCTTGGCGGCGCGCACCGGAAGGGAAGTGGGCACTGACCCCGGACAGATTGAATGAGCTTTGTGCGATTCAGCAGGAGATTTTACAGGGTGTTGCGGGGCGTGTCGCGGCTGGTGGTACGTTGGTATATGTGACGTGTTCGTTGTTTGAGCGCGAGAATGGTAAGCAGATCGATGTATTCCTTTCGCAAAATTCGGGGTGGTCTTGTACTGAATCTAGGCAGTATTTACCGCTCTCAGACGGGAGCGTCGCGGCCGATGGATTCTTTTGCGCACTATTGACGCGAGAGGAGTTAGGTGCATAATCAACCTATAAGGGTGCTTGTTTTAGCTGGAAATTAACCTAACATTAATGTTGTTGGCCGAAACGTAGACATCCTTGATCTTGCAATGGGTGGATGATGCTAAAATGATAAAAGAAGCTCGCAATAGTGCACCACGTGAAAAACCCTTGCTGTGGTATGGTGTGTTGTGTGTAATGGCGATGATCGCTGTTTCGGGGTGCTTTTATTCCTATCCTGATAAAGCCATTCAACAATCTGTCGTTTTTATCTCTGTGACCGGAATGATTTGTGCGGTATTGTTTTGGCGCACGCAAACGTTACAGCGCGCCCGCGCCTTGTTGGTGCATGCGACCGCGGTTGTGACAAACAACAGCAAAACCCCGTCATTTGTTAGCAATCAGAATTTTAAATTATTGTATCGCAATGACGCTGCTCTTAAAAAATTGGGGGGACAGTCATCGGATGATCTTGGCAAGATTTTACAATTCACTTTTGCCAATCCTCAGGAAATTCTGGCAGTTTTGGCTAAAAAAGCCTTAAAGGATGGCGAAGCAGAATTGGAATTATCGACATCCTCGACGAAAATCCTGATGAATTTGCGGGTTCTGGATCATGGCCTATTCTTTTGGAGCTGTCTTGATGCCGGGCAAGGGATTGTGCCTCCAAGTGAGGAACAAAGCCTGCCTATGCTAAGCGCATCAAAATCCGGCACGGTTCTATATATGAATGATGCGATTAGGCAATTATTAGGGATGCGGGTAAAATCCTTGGATCGCATTTTTAATGACCTTCCGGTGCGCAATGGTCAGGAAAATGAAATTGTTACACCAAATGGCCCGCAAAAAGTGCTTATTGCAGAAATATCGGGCACAAGTGGACGCCGGGAAATATACCTTTTACCGGCGCAAGTAACGGTTGAGGCGGCAAATTGTGGCCAATTGTTTGAAGGCTTGCCTGTGCCGATGCTTAAAATGAATGAGAGCGGGATGATCATCGAGGCCAACGAGCTTGCGCGTTGTTTGCTGGGTGAAAAAAACGCTGTGGGGCAAGGGTTTGGTGATCTTGTTCAGGGGCTTGGCCGTTCTGTTGCGGATTGGTTGGCTGATGCGGCCGCTGGGCGCGGGTTAAATAAATCCGAAGTTTTGCGAGCGCGAAAACCGGTGGATGACGTCTATGTTCAGGTTTCCCTTAGCCTATCGCAGGAAAGCGGCACGTCAACGTTGGTGGCTGTGCTAACCGATGCAACCGAACTCAAGACATTGGAAGCGAAATTCGTGCAAAGCCAGAAGATGCAGGCGATTGGGCAGCTGGCCGGTGGGATTGCTCATGATTTTAACAATTTACTGACGGCGATTTCAGGGC
>CAMZKY010000321.1 GCA_947311455.1 uncultured Marinosulfonomonas sp.
ACGCGCCCATTTGGCCAGATCCGCATCAAAATCCCCCCGCGCGATGGCACGGGTTTTATATAAGGGGTCGGCGTGATCCTGTTCGGGATCCGAGCGCAGCATCAGGCGTATAAAGGGGGTTGAGCCAGCCGCGCGTATCCATTTGGCGGTTTTGGCGGGAAACAATCGCGAGCGATACCAGTTGTTGGAAAAATAAACCCATGCGGGCCGGTGGCCGACAGTGCGGATATAGGCCTTTAAATCGGAGGGGGTGATATCGTCTTCTTCCCCGCTGCGCCCGCCGGTATAGGTGCCGGCCAGTATCTTGCCGACCGGGGGGATAAGGGCGTTAAGTGCTGCATCATGCTGCGTTGTTTGGGCCAATAGTGTTACGGGCCAAAGAAAGGCCACCACCATAAGAAAATAACGCATATTAATCGCGCACTCCTGCAAATTTTTCTTGCCATTCTTCACGTTGGGCATCGGTGATTTTGGCAAATGTTACCTCGGGCACGGTGAATGTGTGGCCTTCGGGCAGGGTGTTTAGCGCAGTTTCCACATCATCGGGCCAGCTTGCATCACGGGTGTTCATCGCGGTTAACAGTGCCGCCGAGGCATCGGGGATGAACGGTTTTGACAACACTGCATAAAGCCGGATCAGGTTTAATGACAGGCGGATCACGGCGGCGGCGGCGTCTGGATCGGTTTTGAATACCGTCCACGGCGCCGCGTTTTGCAGATATTCATTGCCAGCAGCCCAGATTGCGCGCAATTCGGCTGCAGATTTGCGCACCTCCATGGCGTCCATATGGGTGTTATAGGCGGTCAGGCGTTGGTTCAGTGTAGCAATCAGGGCCTTTTCATCATCGCCATATTCGCCGCCCGCCGGCACCACTTCGCCAAATTTGGAACGGCAGAATTTGGTCACACGCGAGGCAAAGTTGCCCAGCACATCGGCCAGATCTTTGTTGATGCTGGATTGGAAATTTTCCCATGTGAACTCGGCGTCCGAGTTTTCAGGCGCATGGGACAGCAACCACCAGCGCCAATAATCCGACGGCAGGATAGAAAGCGCCTGATCCATGAATACGCCACGTCCTTTAGAGGTGGAAAACTGGCCGCCGTCATAATTGAGATAGTTAAAGGATTTGATGTAATCGACCAGTTTCCAAGGCTCTTTTGATCCCATGATTGTTGCCGGGAATGAAAGCGTGTGAAACGGCACATTATCTTTGCCCATAAACTGAACATAACGCACATCATCGGCGCCTTTATCTGTGCGCCACCAACGTTCCCACGCATCATCCCCCAGCCCGTTGGCCTTGGCCCATTCCGCCGTTGCTCCGATATATTCAATCGGGGCGTCGAACCACACATAGAAAACTTTGCCGGGCATATCGGGCACAGGCACGCCCCAATCCAGATCGCGGGTGATGCCGCGATCGCGAAGGCCATCCCCATCATGCAGCCATTTTTTGGCAATCGAGGTGGTTAGAATTGGCCAGTCTTTCTTGCTGTCAATCCATTTATCCAACGTGTCGCGCAGTTTGGATTGACGCAGAAACAAATGTTTGGTTTCGCGCACTTCTAAATCTTTGGAGCCGGAAATAGTGGAATAGGGATCAATCAGATCGGTTGGCGATAGCTGCTTGGTGCATTCATCACACTGATCACCGCGCGCCCCAACATGGCCGCAATTGGGGCAGGTGCCTTCGATATAGCGATCCGGCAGGAACCGGCCATCGGCATTGGAATAGACTTGTTTATCGCTGACCACTTCGATCAAATCGTTTTCAGCCAGTTTTGCGGCGAAATGCTGGGTAAAAGCGCGGTTTTCGTCGCTGGAGGATCGGCCGAAATAATCAAACGAAATACCAAAGCCTTTGGCAATATCAGCCTGCACATCGTGCAATTCGGCGCAATATTCCGCAACCGGTTTACCGGCTTTGGTCGCGGCCAATTCGGCGGGGGTGCCGTGTTCGTCTGTCGCGCAAATATACATAACTTCGTGGCCGCGGCCGCGCATGTAGCGGGCAAACAGATCGGCGGGCAATTGGCTGCCGACAAGATTGCCAAGATGTTTGATGCCGTTGATATAGGGCAGGGCGGATGTGATCAGAATACGTGCCATGGGAGTGCCTTTGGTTGGTGTTGATGTTCTCTATCGCGATTTGCTTCGGGGGGGAAGTGTTTGGCAGCTGAAATGGTGTTTCAAACCTTAACTGTCCTACTGTCCTAGGGGAGTAGGACAGTTAGTGAACGATAAAAGGGAATAAACTGCGCCTCTCAGTGCAGAATTATGTGAATCCGATAAAAAGTCGCATTTGTTGAAGGCGGTGTGTCTGCTATCTGCGGCGCATGACCGAATCTTATGACTTTGACCGTTTTGTTGCCGCGCAAAAACCTGTATATGAACAGGTGGTCAAGGCGTTGAAGACAGGCCAATCATCGGCCGAATGGATTAATTTCATTTTTCCACGTCTGGAAGGCCTAGAAGATCAGCCCGTCGGATATTACGATTTGCGCGATTGAGCTGAGGGCGAAGCATATCTGGCACATCCGGTTTTAGGTAAGCGGCTGTTGGAATGCACCAAGTTGGTTATTCACCATGCGGTGCTGGGAACCACAGTTTTCGGGAATGTCAGAAAGTCTGTGTATGGGGCTTGGCCCATGCGGTTAAAACGGGTCATCTATTGAACCGTTCGGGGTATAGGATAGCGAACTGATTGCGGGCTGCAACCCATTCTCTGACAACCCTGCCTTTTTTCTCGAAA
>CAMZKY010000322.1 GCA_947311455.1 uncultured Marinosulfonomonas sp.
ATAACACAATATCTTGGATAAATAACCACCCAAGGGCGTATATGTACTCGATCCGCTCCACCCTAGATTCTGAATGACTGTTTCCATATAGATTTAAACAGGTTCAAAAGAAACGATCAGAAGGGATTGCTCATTGTGAAAAAGAATTCCGTTGCGGCCAACAAAAACCAAGCGTAGGCTTGGCAAAAAGAACAAGTGATCATGCCCAATATCCTAACCATCACCTTGAACCCGACCGTTGATTTTTCAACCTCCGCCAAAAAAATACGCCCTGATCGGAAAATCCGTTGTGAGGCCCCGATGCGTGATCCAGGGGGCGGTGGCATCAATGTCACCCGTGCGATCCGTTTGTTGGGGGGCGAGGCCCGCGCCTTTGCGGCTGTGGGCGGGCAAATGGGGCAAATATTTCAAAATCTGATCACCCGCGAAGGGGTTCAATTGCACGCCTATCAGATCGACGGCGAAACCCGTCAAAGCATGGCGGTGATGGATGATAAAACCGGCAAACAATATCGCTTTGTCATGCCCGGGGCCCATTGGGGTGCCGGGCAGGTCAAACAGGCGCTCAGCGAAATCGCGTCCAACATGCCCAAACGTGGTTTTGTGGTTTTAAGCGGGTCTAACCCCCCGGGCGTGCCCGACACCTTTCCAGCGCTTTTGGTGCGCACAGCCATTCCGTTTGACACAAATGTAATTGTCGACACCTCGGGCAAGGCCCTGCGCCGTTTGGCAAACACACCCACCGATGCGCCCTATGTGTTGCGCATGGACAAGGCCGAGGCCGAAGAACTGGCCGGTGCGCGCCTTGAAACCGTATCAGAGCTATCAAATTTTGCCGCGACTTTGATTTCCAGAAATGTCGCTAAAAAGATTGTTTTGGCGCTTGGCCCCATCGGATCCGTAATGGCCACAGAAAATCAATGTTGGCATGCAAAGGCCGCCGATGTTCCGGTGCGCAGCAAAGTTGGCGCAGGCGATAGCTTTGTTGCGGCGATGACATTGGCAATGGCAAATGGTGATGCAGACGAAATCGCGCTGCAAAAAGGCGTGGCCGCCGCCAGCGCCGCCGTAACCACCGATGCCACCCGCCTATGCCCACGCGCCATTGCCGAAGATCTGATCAAGGATTGCCCGCTAACACGTCTGGCGTGATCTAAACTGGGCAAACCCGCACAGAGACAATCGACCGCACGGTTTTTTCTTTTATAAAGTGACATACGGCACGCATCAACACGTCACAACAAAAGGAATGCGCTATGAAACAATCTATCCTAATGGAAAAATATCCGGTATTCGATCTGGAAATTCCCAAATCCGAAACCACACACACAAGCGTCGACAGCATTTTGACCGCCCTAAAAGCCGATATCGACGCCCACCCAAAGGTGGCCTATATCAGCATTTTTGATCACTACAGCCACACAAAATCAATCGATGGTGATATCAGCGACACCATTGTCGACGCAAAAAACATCACCTTTTGTTTTGGCGTCAAACTGCCGAACCCCCACGTTCTGGCGGTGCGCCCGCGTTCAATCGGGGTAGCGGATATGGGCGATTATTTCCACCTAACGTTCATGGAGCCACCGATGCCGCTGGCGACAAATGAAATGGAAAAATGGTGCAAAGCGCTGGCCGACAAAGCCTAACGACATTTTCAGCCACTCATCAGCCCTGACGGGCTTCTTTGTTCACGAAGAGTGCCCGCAAGGGCGCGATGAGTGGCCGCTACTCCAGTTTGCGCGCCTCGTCCACCAGCATCACCGGAATGCCGTCGCGTATCGGAAAAGCCAGATTGGCAGTTTTCGAGATCAGCTCGTTGGCTTTGGCGTCATATGTCAGGGTTGCGCGCGTCAGCGGACACACCAGAGCCTCCAGCATTTTGCGGTCAAATTCTATTTCACTCGTCATTGAAGTATTCCTTTGCCTTCCCCGCGTCGCAGGGCAAATTCCATTAAGGTGGTCAAAACCTGCGCGCGCTCATCCAGTGTTTTCGCCTCAAGCAAGGCTTGTTTTTCCTCGGGCGAAAACGGGGCCAGCGTCGCCAGCGAATTGATCAGCATTTCCTCGGGGGCATCGCGCAGATTACCCCAATCGGTGGTCATATCCTCAAGCTCAAAAAACTTTTCAAGCGTGTTGAAAAAACCATCCCGATCAAACGCCGCAATATGCTCTGGCGCACCAAGATCGCGCGTGTAATCATCCCAAACCACACGGGCCTGCATATAGGGCGTGGTGGTATCGAGCGCCGTCAGCACCTTAAACCGCGACACGCCCGCAAGCGTAATCATATAGCGCCCGTCATCCGATTCACTAAATCCGACAAGACGCCCCACACATCCCACCGCCATGAGTTGCCCGTCATGTTCACCGCTAGGCTGAATCATCCCGATCAAACGAGACGAGGTTTTTAACGTGTCTTCCAGCATCGCCAGATAGCGCGGCTCAAACACTTGCAACGGCAAACGGCCACGGGGCAGCAAAAGCGCCCCGGGCAAGGGGAATAGCGGGATCGTATCAGGCAGGTCGGCAATTTTGAACATAGCAGACGATCCCCCAAAATCCTTTACATAAAGATAAGCGAGGTCAGTTTGCGACGGCCATTCAGCACAATCGGATCATCCGCCTTGAGCGCGTCAAAGATGGTAAACAGCTGCGCTTTGGCGGCGCCGTCTTTCCATTCCCGATCCCGTTTGAACAAGTCCAGCAGTTCATCTACGGCCTCCTCGACACTGCCGCTGGCGTGCAGCGCGGTGGCAAAATCCAGCCGCGCCTGATGATCGTCGGGGTTGGCTTCGACCTTGGCGCGCAGGTCGGCCACAGGCCCCGCTTCGGCGGCTTGCTTGGCCAACGCAATCTGCGCATGGGCGGCTTCGATCTCGGGGGCTGTGGCAATATCCATCGGCACCCCGTTGATCACCGCTTCGGCCTGTTCCAGATCCTCCAGCGCGATATGGGCCGCAACGATCCCGGCATAGGCGGCAGCCATGTTGGCGTCTTCCTCGATGATGGCGTTAAAGGTTTCCAGCGCATCCGCGGCGTTGCCTTCGTCCAGCATCTCTTGTGCCGCTGCAACAGCATCGGCCAATCCGCCATCGGCCTCGGGGGCCAAGGCAACAATTTTATCAACAAAGGCTTTGATCTCAGACGGTGGTAATGCCCCCTGAAACCCGTCCACGGGCTGCCCATCGACAAAGGCGTAAACCGTTGGAATAGATTGAATGCGCAACTGTTGCGACACTTGCGGATTTTCATCCACATTCACCTTAACCATTTTCACGCGGCCACCGGCGGCAGTGACTTCGGCCTCAAGCGCGGGGCCAAGGGTTTTGCACGGGCCGCACCACGGCGCCCAGAAATCCACAATGATCGGGGTTTCTTTACTGGCCTCGACCACGTCCTGAATAAAGCTGGCATCGGTGCCGTCAATGATCAGATCTGCGGCGGGGGCGTCTGAGCCTGTTCCAAGTTCTAACATGTTTTTTATCCTAAATAAGTGAGTTGGCCTATATATGAGGCCACCGCCCGCAATTTTAAAGGGCAAAATGCTGCGACCAATTAATACCCTGACACCGGAAGTATTGCGGCACAATTTTACGGCGGATTATTTATCTGAAATGCCGCTGAAAAAGCGAACATCAACGTATAAATGCCATGGGCGTAGAACTGTAAATCCTGCGCCGCTGGCAAACTTGTCGCGATAGATCAAGCGCACCTCGTTCTTGGGATGAAGCAACAATTCCGTCCTGCAAGTTGGACGGATTTATAGGTCTGCACCCTGGGGCGTAGACCTATAAATATCACATCACTGGTTTGGCAGATTTTGTTCCTGAGGATAGCTTAACGATCGCCATAATCTGGTTGATTATCAGGGAGTTAAGGTGTTCTCACGGGCGAAATCCGCCAAATCCGAAGGACGGGAATGTCGCTTCAGATCAATGGCGTGGGCCGCTTGCACATAGAGCCACTATGTCCGGCGCGCCCCAAACCATTGATATTTCGCGACACTCCCGCCAGTGGTGTGATATTTATAGGTCTACGCCCTAAGCCCGACAAAACCACGATTCCGGAATCCTAGATTCCTCG
>CAMZKY010000323.1 GCA_947311455.1 uncultured Marinosulfonomonas sp.
CCGCATTCCACCCACGGGATATTGACGCCTGATGAAGCCTATGAAAGGAAAGTGGAACCAGTGAGATTGGCAGCCTGAATGAAACCATGATCCATCTTAAATTGGCTGCCGTCTGGTCGAAAAAGTAGGACCACCTCTGTCTGCTGCCGTATCCGGCATCAATTGTGTAAGACCATAAGCCCCAACATGACTTTTGGCATTAATATTGAACCGGCTTTCCTGCTTTACCAACGCCTGAAACAATGCCCGGAATTGGGTTGGTGAAAGACCTGCGGATGCCGCGCGAGGCGCGTATTCTTGGGCAACCTGCATAATCATACGTTCTACAGTTTCACGGCCCTCACCAAACAACCGTTTATCCATAGGCGTGTTGGGATCAACTGGATAAACGGTTGCCGCCCCTATTTCGCCGCTACCCTCTAACGATGAAATATTATAACCCGGCCCAGTCATGGCTTCGGTCATCTTTTGCAGCGTCTCAAGTTGTTGTTTCTGTATATCATCCAGTGATTTTTCGAGTTCCAACTTGGTTCGTTGAACCTCAAGATCCCGCCGTAAAGCGGCCGTCTTTGCAATCGCCTGTGTGATTGATGGCATATCAACCACCGGCACACCTTGAGCCGAAAGGAATGTGGGTATCAAACCGGCTGCAATGACTGTTGTTGCGATTAGTTTTTTCATGACCCGATGGTCCTGTAAACACAGTCACCAGATGTGCCTTGGGTTACCTCTGGTGCGAATGACATTGAGGGGCCTTTTGTGCCGACGCATGGTGAGGTTTTGTCTGTGTATTTCGAGCAACCAGCGACAATTACCAAAGCCGTTGCGATCAATATGTATTTCATAGTTTCCTCCAGAAGTCTTTACAATTGCGCCAGCCTTCACCGACATGAGCTTCGCCAGTGACGCCACCACCCAAAACAGGAAGTAAATCGCCAAGCGCACTTAGGTCAGCATTGATGAATACGCTGTCCTCATCTGAACGGACCAATGCCGTCCGCAGTCCGATTGTCGGCTGGACAAGCAAATCCGCTTCCTTTTCGTTAAGATTTAAAAAATTATAATCTTCGGGTTTCGCTTTTGGATTTGGGAACAAAATCTGGGTTGAAACGGTTTCAACGATTGTTTTCCCAACTGCCGATTTTTTTAATTGTGAGGGCAATTGCGTCATCATGATCACAACACAATTCATTTTGCGAAGTGTGACCAACCACATTTCCAACCGTGTGCCGAAATATTCGTCATTCAGCAATTTCCATGCTTCATCCAAAACAATAATTGTCGGCTTACGATCTTCAACAACCCGTTCTATTTGGCGAAATATATAGGATAAAACGGCAGTTCTTTCCGTATCCATATCCATAAGTTCTGTCATATCGAAACCAACAACATCGCCAGTAACATTCAGTTCCTTACCGTCATCGGCTTCCTCAAAAAGCCATCCGAACCGGCCCCCCGTATTCCACTCTGCCACCCTTGATTGGAGTTCGTCATCATCATCCAGCGATCTGAATAACTGCTCAAATCCGTGGAAGTTCTGAAGTTCTTCATCGGCTTCTGCGTTTTGCCGGATTGCAAGTTGTAAATGGCGGGCCTGTTCTCCGTTCAGATCCCCATTTCTGGACAGTAGGGTTGTCAACCAATCGGACAACCATGCCTGACCCCGTGAATCTGTTTCTGTGGCAAGTGGGTTTAGTCCTGTAGGAACGCCGGCGCGGATTTGATTATACACACCACCCATTGCGCGGACAGCCATTTCCAGCCCTTGATTCTTGTCAAAAAAGAACACACGTGCGTTTACTCTTTGGGCTTGGGACACCAAGAATGCAGTGGTCAATGTCTTTCCCGTTCCCATTGTCCCAAGAACAATAGCGTGTCCTGCTGTTGGTTCTTTGTCGGGATCTCCAGCGACATGAAAATTGAAGCGGTATCCTGATGCGCCAACAGTAGGGAACACTGTTATGTTTTCGGCCCAAGGACTTTTTTCTGGTGGTCGGCCTTCAACACTCCCATGTAATGCTGCAAAGTCAGCAAAATTTATGGATGATATTGGTGTTGCGCGAGGACGGTAGCTAAAGTTGCCCGGATGCTGTGCAAAATAAGTAGCCTTGAGCGCCATATTTTCACGGACAACAACTGCTGATACCTCCTGTGTAATTCTCTTAACTTGCGCCACTGCTTTTTCAAGAATGTCCTTACTATCGGCATACAAAGCAACGGATAAATGGTGGTTGCCGAAGGCAATACGTCCTGATTCCTGATCATCGGCGGCCTGCACAAGCTGCTCTCGTAGTGAAACAGCCGCATCATCGGAAGCCTTCATTTGTCGGATGATACGCTGAATGCGTTCCGCCATTATGTTGTTTGGTATCGGCGTGAATGTGTTCGTGACGACCACATCAATGGGTAGGTCAAGCCCATCCAACATTGTTACGTCTGTTATCGCCGGGTAGTTCTTCATTGCGAACACGGCCCCATACCGGAGATTTCCGGTTGCCTCATCCCTGATAGTAACAAGATCACCATCAAAAATCGCACGGCAATTACTTGCTTGCACAGACAGTGATACCATCCCTTTGCCTTCGGCTATCGGGGCAAAGGTTCCATAGTTAATCGCCCCCAAATACCCGAGCCATTCGCCACCTTTTCGTGTTAGCCGGACCGGTTTTGCACTGGATAGCGCCTCCATGAAAAAATTGATCACTTCATTTAGTTGCTGAGACCGGTTGTACCGGTCTTTTAGATAGTTTCTCGTTGCGAATTTACGCAACAAAGGAAGTTTGGCCGATATATTGGGCCTGCGTATAACGCTTAGATAAAGGGTGCGTTTTTTTGGCCCTAGATCGGCGATGTGTTTTTGCCAAACCTTGTCAATCTCAGCCGCGAAACTCTTCCCTTCGATCGGCATCATTTTTAGGTTTTGCGGAACAGAAATTCTATGAACGTAAAAACCGAAAGTATTTCCAGTGATAGCAACGATCGCAGCGACTGCTTTTTTCAAAGCATCCAGATCGCTATCATGGGTTGTCATCGGGTTGACACCATCAAGGCGCAAAGTGGCCAGCAAGTCACCTTCTTTGAGCATCATGATATCATCTGAAATATATGTGAGGTAGGGCATATGCTGTGAGAGAAAACTCTCATTAGCAAAAGTATCACCACCTACGGCCTTAACCGCAGCGGTTGGGCGCCCTACATTTTCCTGATCATGAGCCAAATGAATCACCCCCCCAATAGTCGCGGTTTTTCGTTCCACGGACCTTTCCGTATGAAACACGAAGCACTTCGAAGAATTTGGGTTCCTTATCGGCAACAAACCACATCACCGGGTAGACAATTAGGCCCACCAGAAAGAACCATAGTGATTTGGTCCAGATAAATGGCAGAACGATGCCCATACTTAGCACCGCTAAATATCCAACGGGTAGGCCAAGATATTTTGGCGGGCGGGTTAATCCGAGAAAGAGGGGGGATCGTTCTGCCATAGCCTTACGCAAATCCTGCGACAATTGTACCGGCCGAGAAAATCAAAACGATGCCGATGATAACAGAAGCGAACCAACCCCAATTTAACCGGCCCATCATGCACATAAAGCCGGTCCCAATGACCGCCAAAGTAGCAACAGAAATCCCGATAGGACCAGTTAATGCCGCTTCTACTGATTCCAGCATTGATTGGATAGGTGACAGGTCTTGTGCGTTTGCGGCTGTCGTCGCCGACACAGCGATAGCTGACAACCCAAGTAGTTTTTTTGACATTATTTTATTCATTTCTAGTCCTCTTTTTTAACACCAGAAGAGTATTTCCAGTGCATTTGGTTAGTGTCGTTCAGTTTGCTGAAGCGACCCGATATCCACCCAAACCGCCTGAAAGGCGGTTGATGCGGTAAATGTAATTCTTGGTTTCGCGGAAGGGAGGAACACCACCGTATTCCTCAACCCTTTGTGGCCCCGCATTGTAAGCTGCCAAAGCGAGCTCAACCGAGCCGAATTTGGCTAATTGAATTAGAAAATACCTTGCGGCACCATCTAGGTTTTCTTGCATACTATTTGGATTAACACCCAATTTACGGGCTGTTCCGGGCATTAACTGCCCAAGGCCAATAGCCCCCTTTGGGCTGAGTGCATTTGGATTAAATGCGCTTTCTGCCTGGATCAATGAACGGAAAAGAATGTGCCACTGTGCTTTAGACAATCCAACAGCTTTAATTGCGCGGTTGCGCTGATGCCTTGTTGATGTACGCAATATAGCCTGCATAACCGCCGGAGCACCAATGGCGCTGGTGGTTCGGGTTGGAATTGCAGGTGTGATAGTAGTTTTTGTTTGATCGAGCTGATCTACGTTTTCTGGCGGAGTGCCGTGGAAGGTCCATCCGCTGGTTGTGACCCTCCCGCCTTTTCCGAACATCATTACATCGGTGAAAGCTGGGGTGGGGGCTGTAACAGAAAGGCAGCCGACCAATATGAGAGCTGCTGTATTACTCGCTTGTGGGGCTTGATGAGTCTGGTTCTGGCAATTCTTTGCCGCCCTGTGTTTTCCCGGTTGTGATTGTATAGTCGCTATTGAAACAAAGGGTTGTTTTGTCACCAAATTCAAAGTGGTGTTTGAACAGGCCAGGCCATACAGCGAGTATTTTAGGTTTAATACCAGCCGCTGTAACTTTTGATGAAATGAGGATGTGTTCTTTATCCTCAAATAGATACAGGCAGATATAACGCGGTCGTCCATCATTTGCGAACCCGACTAAATCATACCGACATGTAAAGGTTTGATTTTTTTCTATGCGCTCTCTGACGCCTTCGACAGTTATCAAAACGTGATGTCTTTTCAGTATCGGCATTTGCCACCTCCCCATGAGGTGACTTCCTACATTCTATCATTTAGCGCGTGAATATAAATATAGTCAATATTAAATATCGGCCAAATATACATTTAAAAATTGACCAGATAATAAATAACACCAGATAATAAATATATTGATTATGGATGTGGATTGGTATTATTCCTTGTGGAAGGATATCCGTAAATTTTAATTTTGGAGGGGCCGGACGATGAAATTTTTAAAAACCCGCATAGCTAAATCCACTGTAATGGCAGTTTTGCTTGGTGCTTCGGGAATAACTGCTAACCCCGCCCAAGCCTACCCCGTGGACTGTGCCATTCTGCTGTGCCTGGCTGGTGGCTGGCCTGCTTCCGCCGAATGCAGCCATGCCCGCGCTGTATTTATCCGCCGGATCACACCCTGGCCGATTGAGCCGCCTTTACAGATTTGGCGCTGC
>CAMZKY010000324.1 GCA_947311455.1 uncultured Marinosulfonomonas sp.
GCGCTGATGATCCCAAGGTTGGGTTTGCGCGCATCCGCAAGCGCGGGTTTATCAACGCCCGTTGCCGCGTAGGCATGCGCCTGATTTCCGCAGGTTAAATGCGCGCGCCGCGGCCCTTCCTGGCGGGCCTGTTCCATGCGGCTCAGGTAAACGGCTCGGGTTTCTTTGCTGCGCTCCTGAATGCGTTTGGTGACGGCTTGAATGGTTTTGTTTAGGTGCATGGGGCCCTCGATTCAGGTATCTGTTAGCGCTAACACAACCCACATACCAAGTAATGCTATTATGTCAAGTTGACGGTTTTCTGAAAAATGTTTGGCGAATAGGGGGGGGAGGGATGAAGGCAAAGATGAACCTGAAAATTATTTCCAAGAGCATGTTTTCCGTTTCCCAAAAACAAATGGGGCAATCTATTGATAACAATCGAATATATTGAAGTGTCATCGGCATTTAACAAAGTAAATTCAACACCGACGCAGCCTTTGAACCAACACATAACCCATAGGGGAATATTAGATGGTTTGCCCATAGTTAAACAAACGCATATCTGCGGCATCCATTAATTCAATCGGCGAACTTATAGCCAATCAAAAAAACCATCCGGCGCACGGGTGCGTAAACGATCAGCCACAGAGCGGCCCAGATCAGCGGCGTCTTCGATCGGGGCGGTGTCTTGTTCTGTTAAGCAATCGGATCCATTGGTGCGCAGGATTTCACCACGCAAGAATATGTTGCCACCATCCAGCACCGCAAGCCCGCCAATCGGGGTTTGGCACGATCCATCAAGCGCATCCAGAAAGGCCCGTTCGGCAGCGAGCCGCTGGCCTGTTTCAACATCATGAATGGCCTCTAGCATTTCGGCCATACGCGTATCATCCCCGCGCCGTTCGATGCCGATGGCACCTTGGGCCACGGCGGGCAGCATTTCGTCCACTTCAACAGCCGATTGCGCCACATGGGCGTTGCCCAAACGATTAAGGCCGGCCATGGCTAGAAACGTCGCTTCGGCCACGCCATCGGCCAGTTTTTTAAGGCGCGTTTGCACGTTGCCGCGAAACTCGACGATGTTCAAATCGGGGCGGATATGCAGCAATTGTGCGCGGCGGCGCAGGCTTGAGGTGCCAACAGTTGCGCCATGGGAAAGATCGGCTAACCGTTTGATATTGGGGGAAACAAATGCATCGCGCACGTCTTCGCGGGGCAGGTAGGTGTCCAGTAGCAAACCGTCCGGTTGGGCCACGGGCATATCTTTCATCGAATGCACGGCAATGTCGATTTTACCCGACAGCATGTCTTCTTCGATTTCCTTGGTAAACAGGCCTTTGCCGCCCACCTCTTTTAACGGGCGATCCTGAATCATGTCGCCTGTGGTTTTGATCACCACGATGTTAAACGCCTCGTCCGGCAGATCAAAAGCTGCGCCCAAACGGCGGCGGGTTTCATAGGCTTGCGCCAAGGCAAGGGGGGAACCACGGGTGCCGATGTTCAGGGGTGAAGCGGGGGTTGGAAGCTGTTTCATCATGTGCCTATCTTTAAGCGCGTCAAATGGCCCTGACAACGGGAATTTAAGCGTGTTTGCCTTGACATCATGTCGCTGGTGCAGGACTTGAAGAAAAGCAAAGACAAAGGGTTTGATATGGCTGAGCAAAAGAAACTGTTACGCGCGCTTGCAGGGGAAACACTGGATACGCCTCCGGTTTGGATGATGCGTCAGGCGGGGCGGTATTTGCCCGAATACAAAGCCACCCGGGCGCAGGCCGGAGATTTTCTGTCGCTGTGTTATAATTCCGATCTGGCCGCCGAGGTAACCTTGCAGCCCATTCGCCGTTACGGGTTTGATGCGGCGATCATGTTTGCCGATATTTTGCTTGTTCCTCAGGCACTTGGCGCAGATGTGTGGTTTGTTACGGGCGAAGGCCCGCGCCTGTCAACCATCACAACCGCCGATGAAATGGCGGCGCTAAAACCGGCCGATGCGATCCATGACAAGCTTGCGCCGATCTATGAAACCCTGCGAATTTTGCGCCGTGAATTGCCCGAGGAAACCACGTTGATCGGTTTCGCGGGTGCGCCGTGGACTGTGGCTACCTATATGATTGCGGGTCGTGGCACGCCGGATCAGGGGCCGGCGCATGCTCTGAAAACGGCGGATCGCGCAACGTTTGAAGCTGTGATAAACCGTGTAACCGATGCGACCATTGAATATCTGCTGATGCAAATCGAGGCTGGCGCCGAAGTGATCAAACTGTTTGATTCTTGGGCTGGTTCATTGCAAGGCGATGATTTTGTTAAATATTCTTTAGAACCCGCCAAGAAAATAATCGCCGCCCTCAAGGCCAAATACCCGCATGTGCCTGTGATTGCCTTCCCGCGCGAAGCCGGCCCAGCCTATGAAGGGTTTGCCAAAGCGGTTGGTGCGGATTGTCTGGCGATTGATACCAAAGGTGATCTGACATGGGCGGCGGAAGTGCTGCAAAAAGACGGCTGTGTGCAGGGCAACCTTGACCCGAAACTGATGGTCGAAGGCGGAGAGCGTTTGATTTCCGAGACCAAACGTATCGTCAAAGCGCTGGGCAACGGGCCGCATATTTTCAACCTTGGCCACGGGATTACGCCGGATGCTGACCCCGAAAATGTGAACATCATGCTTGAGGCGATCCGCGGATAAAAGTTAACGCAGTGCCATATCAAAACCGCGATCAGCGCTGATTTGGCACGACTCACCGGAATCCATAGGTTAACAAGGGAAATTCCCGTTTTTTGCTGTATTGCAAACGTATGGCAAGCGTATGGCAAGCGTATGGCAAATTTTCCGGAATTTCGCCGGTTAACGGAGCGCACGCCTGTTTTTCGTTAACCAAATGCGGCAATAATTCTGTCGATTTCAGTGCGGGCCGAAACGGCAACGCGATGTTGCAGGGCGCGGGCTTGCACGTCCGGCTCATCAATATCCCCATAAATCAGAATGTTCTCATCGTTGGATTTGTTGGCCGGTTTGGTATAATTAAAGCTGCCGAAAATTGTCAGTTGATCATCAATCGCCATCAGTTTGTGGTGCAGCTTGCCCAAACCCCCTTGTCCTCCGGCTTCGGAAATTGAAATGCCTGCCGCCACCATGCCGCGTTTGGCGGCCCATTTCTGATTGGCCTGACGGCGATCCAGAACCCCGTTTACCGTAACGCCCCGATCATGGGCGGCAATCAGCGCGTCATCAATGCCCGAAGATTGTGCAAAGGTAAACGCGGCAAAATCAATCCGCGTTTTGGCCTTGAGGATTTGTTTCATGATCTCCATTTCGGGGCCGTGATCAGGGGCAAACAGCGCCTTGACCCGCACGCCATCCACACGCGCTTCTTTGGGTTTTTCATCGCGGTCGATGCTGTTTTTGCCAAACCGTCCGGCGCGAATTTCGCGGAACTCTTTTTTATACTGGTTGGCAATTTCGGCGTCATGCACGATCACCACATGGTTCAGGTTTTTGGTTACCCCTGTGGTGGTGAAATTGGTGGATCCGGTTAAAACCGAATTGCCCAGCACCATGAATTTTTGATGGAATATGCTGGGGTTGAAATCCATTTTCACATCGGTGGTTGATCGTAGGATTGCCGCCAGTAATTCGCGGTTTACCTGATGCGCACCACTGGCGGTAAAGGCCTCGGCAAGGTTTGCGGGTTTGGATTTGCCCAACAGGTAGCTTTGTTCGATCACCAGATCAATATTCACTCCGCGCAGGCGGGCGTTGATGATGGCTTCGGCAATCGGTTGATGGTCAATTTCCTGCACCGCAATCATCAGGTTTTGCCGCCGTTTGGCGCTGTCGATAAAGGCGATGATCGGATCAACCAGTGAATCCGCGCCGCCTTGTTGTTGTGGGCCAAGATAAAGTTCGAAATTGTCGATGGTGTTGGGCATTTGAAAATCCTTATGTCGAATACACGTTATGATAGCATATGTTTCACATTTTTGCATCGAGCCTTGCATTGGGGCAAAAATCGGCTGAAACTCGGGCAAAAAAGGATAGTCCAATGTATGTCATGGCGATAGATCAAGGCACCACGTCGTCCCGCACCATTTTGTTTGATGGGGATATGAAACCCGCTGCCGGTGCACAGGCCGAGTTTGATCAGCATTTTCCGCAATCGGGCTGGGTTGAACATGAGGTGGATGATCTGTGGAATACCGTTGTTTCCACCGCGCGTGAAGCGATGGAGCGGGCAGGGGCCAAGGCGGCGGATATTGCCGCGATCGGCATCACCAATCAGCGCGAAACCACGATTGTTTGGGATAAGGCCACGGGGCAACCCATTTATCGCGCGATTGTTTGGCAGGATCGACGCAGCGCCGATATTTGCGCCGCTTTGAAAGAGGCGGGCCATGAAAGCGAGATCACCGATAAAACCGGATTGCTGCTGGATCCGTATTTTTCCGGCACCAAGGTTAAGTGGTTGCTGGATCATGTGGAGGGTGCGCGTGCACGTGCCGAAGCCGGCGAACTGCTATTTGGCACGGTGGATTGTTATCTGATCTGGCGGCTGACTGGGGGGGCTGTGCATGCCACTGATGCCACCAATGCGGCGCGCACGTTGATGTATAATATTCGTGACGGGCATTGGGACACGGCGATTTGCGATATGCTGGATGTGCCGATGGCGATGCTGCCCGATGTGCGCGATTGCGACGGTGATTTTGGCGCAACCACGCCCGATCTGTTTGGTGCGCCGATTGCCATTCGCGGGGTTGCAGGGGATCAACAGGCGGCCACGGTGGGGCAGGCGTGTTTTGCGCCAGGGATGATGAAATCCACCTATGGCACGGGGTGTTTTGCGGTGCTGAATACTGGCGAAACGTTGGTGAAAAGCCGCAATAAATTGCTGGGCACCATCGCCTATCAGTTGGGCGGAAAAACCACCTATGCGCTGGAAGGCTCGATCTTTATTGCCGGTGCTGCGGTGCAATGGCTGCGCGACGGGCTGGGGATTATTGACAATGCTGGCGAAACGCAGGCTTTGGCCGAAAATGCCGATCAGGGGCAGGATGTGATTATGGTGCCCGCCTTTACCGGCCTTGGCGCGCCTTACTGGAATGCCGATTGTCGCGGGGCGGTGTTTGGCCTGACGCGCGGCACAACCCCCGCCGAAATGGCCCGCGCCGCACTGGAAAGCGTCGGTTATCAGACCCGAGATTTGCTTGAGGCAATGCGGGCGGATTGGCAGGGTGCTGGCGGTGACGCGGTGCTGCGGGTTGATGGGGGGATGACAGCCAGCAATTATACCATGCAGTTTTTGGCCGATATTCTGGGTGCGCAAGTGGATCGCCCGACAATTCTGGAAACCACCGCCCTTGGGGTGGCGTGGATTGCGGGGATGAAGGCGGGGGTGTATCCGTCGCAAGATGAATTCAGCAGATCATGGGCGCTTGAGCGACGGTTTGAGCCGGTGATGGATGTGGCGGCTCGGGACGGGAAATACGCAAACTGGAAACGGGCCGTGAAGGCCACGCAGGTATTTTAATTATATAAAATCAACATCTTAAATGGTTTATTGCGTGAACTTAACGAATCTACTATTCCGGAATCGTGGATTCCATAGGCCAAGAAAAAACCCGATACTTATGATCGGGTTCAGATCACTGACAAACCCCTCGCTTTATGCGGGGATTTTTGATTCAATGTGGTATGTTAAAGAAAGCTTCCCCCGTTCAGACCGAGCTTGAGATGGTCACGCTTGAAAGTCTGGTTCCCGCCGATCATATGCTGCGCAAGAATGATGCGGTGATTGATTTTATTCGAGACCTTGCCGAAGGGCATTATTGTTCCGACAATGGCCGGCCGGCGATTGCACCTGAC
>CAMZKY010000325.1 GCA_947311455.1 uncultured Marinosulfonomonas sp.
GACGCTAAGACTACCCGCTTCCATTGCCAGAGTGCTTACATCAGAAGTTCCGTCTCCGACATCATAGATATCGGCCGCCGTTACGCCTGTTACCCCTACATTTGAAACGTTTTGCGGATTCCCGGTTAACACAAGAACCAAGTGACTATTTTGATAAGCAGCCATAATATTATTACCTCAATATATTCTATTTTCCAACACATAGCGCTTCAGCGCGTGCGGTGTGTTGATGTTCATCCCCAATTGACACGCTTGCAGCCGCCAATACATTCCTCACACAGTAGAAACTTTCACTTTTTTTCCATCTTCTATCCTATCCAACTCGGGGACTATACAATCGCTCACAGCGTCCCAATTTCCGCGGTGAGCAGTCGCCACACCATTTAACAACATTCATTTTCGTCTCCGCCAGACCCACCTTGGGTCTTTTGGTATTCACCAGTAATCGCAGCCAAACATTACATTTGCGTGACTAAACTAAGGTAAGAACAAGGCATTTCAAGAGGCCTTGCTCATTACTGCGTTTTAAGTCTGCGTATTTTTTTGTGTATTGTTGACTTATATTCATAAATTTTTAGCAAGGCACGTTGCCACGCCGCTTTCAGCAGGCGAACCATTCAACAAAACCATTTTCAAACGAGTATGATCCCGACCCATAGAATCGCACACCAAACACTGCCTTCCCGCCAACCCACTTATCAGATTGATACCATTAAAAGCTTGGAAATAAAGTAGCCCAAATAGACAGGTTACCCATAAAAATGGGGGTTTTACGAAACAATACTGCGCGTGCAGTGTACTGTTTCTATATAGGGGACAATTGAATTTAATTACTTCCTATTAAGTGCAAACGCTCGAATCATGATAAGATAAACCCCAGTCTATCATGGGTGCTGTCGAATTGTCGCGCCTGTAGACGTTGCGTTTGGCTTGTTATAGGCTTATAACCACCCCATCTCAACCCACCAAAAGGTAGTTCATTGTGACACGTGTACGCAAATCCGCGCAAGAGCGTAAACTCGAAATTATCCAAGCCGTTATCCATATTGTCGCCGATGTTGGACCGGACAAGCTGAGCACACAGAAAATCGCCGATGAAATTGGTGTGACCCAACCCGCCATCTATCGGCATTTTCCCGACAAATCGCAAATCTGGTTGGCCGTGGCCAAACATATCACCGGTGAAATGCGAACCGAAGTACAGAACGCGATGCACGTCCAACGCTCACCAATTGATACATTGCGCGTTCTGGTTCAAACCCATCTTGGATTTATTGAAAAAACGCCATCAATACCCGCCATATTATTTTCGCGTGAACTACATGCTGAAAACAAAGGATTGCGGTTATATTTCGAAAGCCTCATGGAAGACCGGCAAAAGGTTTTTACCAATTTGATCAAGGCGCAGGTGCAAACTGGTAATTTTCGGAATTCATTGGATGTGGATGATGCGGCAAATCTGATTTTGGCACTGGTTCAGGGGTTAGCAATGCGTTGGTCGTTGAATGGTCAGAATTTCAACCTATCCCAAGAAGGCTTGCAATTATTTGATCTGCTAATAAAAGCTTTTAGATCGTAATATAAGTATGTTAAATTCCATACGACAAAATTAATTGATTAGGACGCGAACATGAAAAACGGCTTTAAACTGATATATATTACGGCCCCACTTATTGCGGCTGGCGTGGCCTTTGTAGGATATACCATCAAAAACAAGCCCGCGCCGCAACGCATTGAAATTGCTGAACGGGCCACGGCTGTGCGCGTAATAACCGCAAAAACACATGCGATCACGCCTAAAATCACCGGCTACGGATATGTCAAACCAGCCCGCACCTATGATGCGATTTCACGGGTCAATGCCGAGGCCGAATATGTGCATCCCGAGCTGAAAAATGGCACGATTTTACCCGCTGGCACCGAAATTTTGCGCCTGTCTCAGGTGGATTTTGCCCTTGCTGTGGCCCAAGCCAAGGCCAATATTCGTTCCGCCAATGCCCGTCTTGCTGAAATCTCGATCAACAAAGAAAACCTGGCCGCTGCATTAAATATTGAAAAACAGGTGCTTGACCTCAAGGAAAAAGATCTGGCGCGTATTCAAAGCCTTGTCAGTGCCGGCACCGCAGCCCAAACCGCACTGGACAACACAAGAACGGCCTATCTGGCGCAACGCCAGAAAGTGACAGGTCTGGAAAGCTCACTGGCTCTGATCCCAACCCAACAAACCGCCCAAACCGAACAAATCGCGGTATATGAAGCCAATTTAGCCAGTGCCGAACTGAATTTGGAGCGCACCGTTCTCACCCTGCCCTTTAGCGCGCGCGTCGGGGCGATATCCGTTGAACAAGGGCAGTTTGTCAAAGCTGGACAATCGGTGGCCAAGTTTGATGGCGTCGATGCCGCCGAAATCGAGGCGCAGATTCCAGTTGCAGGATTGCGTGTGCTTTTAAACGCGTCAGGGGCAAGCCCCTTGGCAAGTACTGCCCAGATGCCGGAATTTTTCGGGCAACTTGGCATTCATGCCGCCGTTCAACTGGATCTGGGTGACGGGATTGTGCAATGGGACGGTAAAGTTGATCGGATCAGCGACACAGTTGACCAAAAATCAGGCACTATTGGCGTAATTATTCGCGTTCCTGACGCCTATAAAGGTGCCGAAGTCGGAACACGCCCCCCCTTGACCAAAGGCATGTTTGTCGAGGTCTCGTTAACCGCCAATCCAATCAACGGTATTACCATCCCCAGAAGCGCCTTGGTGAATGGAAAAATCATGGTGATAAACGCAGATGATCGCCTTGAATTACAGGCAGTTACCCCACAATTACTACAAGGCGAACTGGCCTTGATCCAGGCAGACATAGCCGAAGACACACGCATTGTCGTAAGCAAACCATCGCCAATGATGGAAGGTATGTTGCTTGATCCCCATGACGATCCGACGTTGATGAAAAAACTGGAGACTGCGAAATGATCCGGTATTTTGCGGGTCACCCGACCATATCAAACCTGTTGATGATCTTGTTGTTGTTGGCAGGTGCCTTTACCGCGCCAACACTATTGCGTGAAACCTTTCCGCGTTCTGCCCCTAACGAGGTTGAAATTACTGTGGCCTATCCCGGTGCGCGCCCCGAAGAAGTGGAAAGCGCCATATGTGACCGGATCGAAAATGCACTTGATGCCGTCACAGGTATTGATCGACAATCCTGTGAATCGCGCGAAAATCTGGCGCGCGCTTTGGTTAAAATGAACGAAGGTGAAAATTTTCAGGCGTTTGTCGCCGATGTATCTTCTGAAATTGACGGTATTTCCGATTTTCCCGATCGCGCCGATTCCCCTCGTGTCAGGGCACTGGGCTTAACCGATTTTGTCGCTTCTGTTTCAATTTCCGGCCCCAAAGATCGTGGCGAATTGCGTGATTATGCCGAAGACATTCGCACCAACATGCTGCGTTGGGGCGGGATTCCACGGGTCACGGTGCGCGGTTTTCCCACCCGCGAAATTCGGGTTGAGCTAAACCCAACCGCCTTACGTAAATTCGGCCTATCCGTGTCGGATGTGGCGCGGGTAATTGATCTGGAAAGCCTTGATTTGCCTGCGGGCACCATCGAAACCAAAGCTGAAACATTCTTGATCCGTGTGGCGCAAGAACGGCGTGATTTGAACGGGCTTGCCGATCTGATTGTGCGCTCTGGTGCGACAGGGGGCCATGTGCGCCTTGGTGAAATCGCCACTATTCGCGACGGGTTTACCGATGATGACAGCATAATTGTTTATAATGGCAAGTTGGCCGCCGTTTTGGACATCACCAAAACCCGCGCTGAGGATTCCTTGCGCATTGTCGATGAAATCCATGCGTTTCTGGATGAAGAACGCCAAAAATCCCCCCCCGGCCTGATTATGACAGTCACCACCGATGCTGCAGCCGTTGTTAAAGATCGCTTGATGATGGTTTTGGTGAACGGCGTTCAGGGCTTGGCCTTGGTCTTTTTGGTTTTATGGCTGTTTTTCGGCTTTCGGTTTTCGTTTTGGGTAGCGATGGGCCTACCGGTAAGTTTCATGGGCGGTTTGGCCTTGATGAGCGCGGTTGGCTACTCTCTAAATCTGATGACAACACTGGGTTTATTGATTGTGATTGGCCTATTGATGGATGATGCCATCGTGATTGCCGAAAATATCGCCCGCCTACGTGCCAAAGGCGAAAGCCCACTGGATGCCGCCACCAAAGGCGCCTCGCAAGTGTTTACCAATGTGTTGGCCTCATTTGCCACCACCGCCATGGTTTTTGGCTCGCTTGCTTTTCTAGCCGGTGATCTCGGGGCAGTTTTGCGGGTTGTGCCGGTGGTGATGTTGTTTGTCTTGCTCGTATCGTTGGTTGAGGCGTTTTTGATCTTGCCACACCACCTTGAAAAAGCACTGGAAAAACAACAGGAGCCGGGAAAAATTCAACGCGCCATGGATCGCTTGATGGATTTTATGCGCGACAGCATCGTCGGGCCAGTTGTCGATCTGGCAATCCGGTTTCGGTACTTTACCGCGGGTATCAGCTTTGCAATTTTGCTGGTGGCTGTGGCCATGCTGGCCGGTGGGTTTATCAAATTCACAGCCTTTCCCGAACTTGACGGTGATACCATTGTGGCACGGGTTTTACTGCCTCAAGGCACGCCGATTTCGCGCACCCAAGACATTGTGAAACAGCTGGAAAACGGCCTTGATCAGGTGAATAATAAATACGCCCCCGAACAGCCGGATCATGCCGATTTGATCCAGCATGTCACCGTTTTCTATGGCGAAAACCGCGATGCATTTGAAACCGGCCCGCATGTTGTGACGGTGAACGTTGATCTGCTACCTTCTAATATCCGCACCGTACGCCCCGATGCGATCATGGCGGATTGGCGCGAAATTGTTGGCGCTGTACCGGATGTGATCAGCCTGAAATACGCCGAAGCCTCCATCGGCCCTTCCGGTATCGCCATTGATCTGCGCCTCAAAGGCGACGATCTGGCCGAGCTGAAAGCCGCCTCGATCGAGCTTCAAGACTGGATTTGGAAATTCGAGGGTGTCACCTCGGTTCTGGATGATCTGCGCCCGGGGAAACGCGAAATGCAAATCACCATGAAAGACGTGGCCGACACGTTGGGGATCAGCTCGGCTATGGTTGCGGATCAATTGCGCTCTGCCTATTTTGGCACAACGATTAGCGAATTGTTGATCAATGGACAGCTGGTTGAACTGAACGCACAGTTTAGCGAGCCGGAAAATGGCAGCTATGATGTGTTTGACGATTTCGTCATCACCCGCCCCGACGGAAGCTATGTGTTGCTTAAGAATGTTGCGGATATTTCAATCGGTCAGGGGTATAACCGGATCAATCACGAGGACGGGCGGCGCACCGTAACCGTGCAAGGCGCGATTGATACACGTATTGCCAATGCCAATGCGCTGGTAAACAATATTCTTGGCAATTTTGTGCCAACATTATTAGAGAAATACCCCAATATCAGCATTGATGTCGAAGGCCAGAACGCCGAAGCCACCAAAACTCAGAAATCCATGGTCAAAGGCTTTGCGATTGGCCTGATCGGAGTGTTTTTATTGCTAAGCTTTATGTTCCGCTCTTATATCGAGCCGATCATCGTGATGTTGATTATTCCTTTATCTTTAATCGGGTCGATCTTTGGCCATATGGCCATGGGATTGGATTTTTCGATGCCCAGTATGCTTGGATTTGTGGCGCTGGCCGGTGTGGTGGTGAATAACTCGATCATATTGGTGGATTTCATCAAACATGAACATGATGTAAAAACCGGCGTGACCGTCGCGGCAGCCAAGGCCGCAAGGGTGCGGTTTCGGGCAATATTCCTGACATCCACAACAACGATTGTCGGACTGATGCCGATCCTTCTGGAAACCAGCTTGCAAGCGCAAATCCTAATTCCGCTGGTGGCCAGCCTATCCTTTGGGCTGCTATCGGCCAGTGTAATCGTACTTTTTGTACTGCCAGCCATTTACGCGATCCTGGATGATCTGGGGGTTAGTACATTGTCTGAAGAGGTGGAATAAAAACCCATCCTCACCGATTTATGCTTTTGCCAATAAAACAGCTCAACCTTCCTGAACCGAAAACGATTGCCTGCACGGGAATTTCCTTTTCCCTATGGTGCAATCGTTAGGATTTGTTGGCAGCGCAATCCAAAAATGGGTTACCCCCGCTGCAACACTTACAGTCAGAGCATAAATCCCACCGATTTTTGCCCAATATCCACCGCAATATCCACAGGGGGCAATCCCCCCTGTTTCTATATTGTTCTGATACAATAGAAACATATCAGCCCCCTTGCCCTTTTAATAATCCAATGACAGGCTGTGCCAAACAGCCACAGGAGTCGGATCATGTCTCACCACAAAAAATTCTATATTAACGGTCAATGGGTCGCCCCATCACAAGCCAATGATTTTGATGTCATTAACCCCTCAAACGAGGAGGTCTGCGCCACCATTTCTCTGGGTTCCCAAGCCGACACAGATGCCGCAGTTGCCGCCGCTAAAGCCGCGTTTCCGGCGTGGGCGAGCGTATCACATTCCGATAAACTGGATTTCCTGCAGGCTGTTTTGAAAGAATATAAAAAACGTGCCGATGATCTGGCCGAGGCGATGTCGCTGGAAATGGGCGCACCGATTGATTTATCCAGAACCTCGCAAGTGGGGGCAGGTATTTGGCATATCTCAAACTTTATTACCGCCTTCAAAGATTTCAAATTCGATCGTATGTTAGGCGATCACGCCCCGAATGACCGTATTTTAATGGAGCCTATTGGCGTATGTGCAATGATTACGCCATGGAATTGGCCAATGAATCAGGTCACCTTGAAATGTATCCCTGCCATGGCTGTTGGCTGCACCATGGTGTTGAAACCATCGGAAATCGCGCCGCTGTCCTCGATTGTGTTTTCTGAAATTATGGATGCCGTTGGCCTGCCGGATGGCGTTTATAACATGGTCAATGGCGATGGCGTCGGAGTTGGCACACAGCTTTCCGTGCATCCCGATGTGGATATGGTGTCGTTTACGGGCTCAACCCGCGCGGGGTCTTTAATCACCAAAGCCGCTGCAGATACGGTGAAACGTGTTGCACTGGAACTTGGGGGCAAGGGCGCCAACATCATTTATGCGGATGCGGATGAAAAGGCGGTAAAACGCGGTGTGTTACATATGATGCAAAACTCGGGCCAATCTTGCAATGCGCCGTCAAGAATGCTGGTAGAACGCTCGATCTATGACGCGGCTGTCGAAACCGCCGCATCAGTGGCCAATGCGATTGAATGCGCCCCTGCTGATAAAGAAGGCCGCCATATCGGGCCGGTCGTATCAGAACTGCAATATAACAAAATCCAGGATTTGATCCAGATAGGTATAGATGAAGGCGCGCGTCTGGTGGCCGGTGGCCTTGGCCGCCCCGAAAACCAGAACCGCGGCTATTTTGTGCGCCCAACCATATTTGCCGATGTTTCAAACGATATGACCATCGCCCAGCAGGAAATTTTCGGGCCGGTGCTGTCGATGATCCCGTTTGATACCGAGGAAGAAGCCTTAGCCATGGCCAATGACACGCTTTATGGCCTGACCAACTATGTGCAAACAACCGATAGTGCCAAAGCCAACCGCGCCGCACGGGCACTGCGTTCGGGCATGGTGGAAATCAACGGCACCTCGCGCGGGGCCGGTGCGCCGTTTGGCGGCTATAAACAATCCGGATCAGGGCGCGAAGGCGGCCTTTGGGGTTTGGATGATTTCCTTGAGGTGAAATCCGTTAGCGGCTGGGTCGAATAAATCCGTAGCTCCACCCACGGGAAAAGGATTTATCGTCTTGTGTATTTTTAAAGGCGGTAAACCCGATTTTCAGGGCGCTATTTTCAGGGAGCCATGCCCGCACTAACCACAATTGCCGCAACAATATCATCCACACTGGCCCCGCGTGACAGATCGCACACCGGATGGCGGAATCCTTGCAGGAACGGCCCAACAGCCTGCGCGCCAGCCAATTCCTGCGCCAGTTTATAGGCGATATTTCCAGCGTCCAGCGACGGAAACACCAGCACATTTGCATCGCCGCCTTGAATGCCCTTGGCCGCCGCAATCGCAGAATTTAGCGCTGCGTCCGCCTGCACAGGGCCAGCCACCCCGTCAACCATGTCCGCCGCCGCGCGCACCATATCCACGCTAGCCCCTGCCCCCGAAACGCCCGTTGAAAATGACAACATCGCCACCTTTGCTGTGCCAAATAATGCCGCCCCCGTGGCCATGGATGCCCGCGCAATCGCCGCCAATCCTTCGGCATCCGGTGCAACGTTGACCGCACAATCGGCAAACACCAGTTCGCGCCCATCGGGAAATATCATTAGAAAATAAGAGCTTGGCAAAGTCACCCCATCCGCCAGCCCAATCGCAATTGACGCGGCCTCGATCACCCGCCGTGTCGGGGCCACAGCCCCCGCCACAATCATATCCGCCTGCCCCGCCGAAACCATCGCCGCCGCCCGAATCAATGGTTTGTTCAGCATACGGCGCGCAAGCGCTTCTTTCATTGGACGCACCGCTAACAGTGCGGCAAGCTGCGCCTCATCGGCATCTGCCAAAGGCACAGGGAACGCCAGCCTTTCGTCTATTAACCGCGCCACCGCGCCATCAATGCGCGCATCCTCCCCCGCTTCGGGAAACACCACCCGTAGGGGGCTAGTGCGCGATTTTTCATAGGATTTTTTCAGTATGCCCATCTTTAAAACCATTATTCCGGAATAATAGAACAATGGCCAAAACAAAATAGAAACACCAGAAAAACCTTTCGCAATATGAAAACATATAGATTATTGCATATTTGCTTAGGATTTTGTAAGAAACCATCAAGCAAAACAAAGTTCAACAACAGGGACGTGCGCATGACGCTTAAACAACCAGTGCTCGACACCTCGCCAAAGGTGTCAGACGAAATCCGCAAAACCACGTGTTATATGTGTGCGTGCCGGTGCGGGATCAATGTTCATATGAAGGATGGTAAGGTTGCTTATATCGAAGGTAACCGCGATCACCCCGTCAACAAAGGTGTGCTCTGCGCCAAAGGCTCGGCTGGTATTATGCAGGTCAACGCGCCTTCTCGCCTGAAAAATCCGATGAAACGGGTTGGGCCGCGCGGGTCTGGTGAATTCGAAGACATCACATGGGAAGAAGCGCTGACCATCGCCACCGATTGGATCAAGCCTCTTCGCGAAACAGCCCCCGAAAAACTGGCGTTCTTTACCGGCCGTGACCAATCGCAATCCTTTACCGGAATGTGGGCGCAGGCTTACGGCACGCCAAACTATGCAGCCCATGGCGGGTTTTGTTCGGTTAATATGGCCGCTGGCGGCATTTACACCATGGGTGGCGCGTTTTGGGAATTTGGCCAACCGGATTGGGATCGTGCCAAACTGATGATGATCTTTGGCGTTGCCGAAGACCACGATTCAAACCCGATCAAAATGGGCCTTGGCCGAATGAAGGCCAATGGCGGCAAGATTTACGGGGTTAACCCAATTCGTTCCGGTTATAACGCGATTGCCGATGAATGGGTGGGCATTACACCTGGCACCGACGGTTTGTTTATTCTGGCGCTTAGTCATGAATTGTTAAAAGCCGGCAAAATTGATCTGGAATATCTGGCGCAGTTCACCAATTCGCCTGTGCTGGTCAATGATGAAAAAGGCCATGACGATTTCGGCCTGTTCCTGCGTGATAAAGACGGCAAAATGCTGGTGATTGATCGCAAATCCGGCAAACCTGCGGCGTTTGATAAAAAAGGTATCAAACCCGATCTAAGCGCCACGCACACAGTTAAGGGTGTGAAATATCGCACCTCGTTCCAGTTGCTAGCCGAAAAATACCTGTCAGAAGAATACAGCCCCGACGCAGTTGCTGAACGCTGTGGCATTTCCGCTGGCCGCATTCGCGCCATCGCTGCCGATATCGCCCGTGTCGCCTTTGACGAGGCGTTCGAGCTGGATATCGAATGGACAGATTTCCGTGGCGACAAGCATAAGAAAATGCAAGGTCGCCCTGTGACCTTCCACTCGATGCGCGGAATTTCGGCGCACTCCAACGGATTTCAAACCGCGCGCGCTTTGCATGTGTTGCAAATCCTGCTGGGTTCGGTCGAGGCTCCGGGCGGGTTCCGCTTTAAGCCTCCGTATCCAAAACCTGTTGAGGGGCATCCGAAACCGCATTTTGGTGTTACTCCGGGCAAGCCATTAAATGGCCCGCATCTGGGTTACCCCCAAGGCCCCGAAGATTTGGGCATCAAAGAAGATGGTTCTGCCGTTCGGATCGACAAAGCCTTCACATGGGAAAATCCGCTGTCGGCCCACGGTTTGATGCATATGGTGATTTCAAACGCCCATGCCGGTGATCCCTATAAAATCGACACGCTGTTTATGTTCATGGCAAATATGAGCTGGAATTCATCAATGAACACCAGCGGCGTTATGAAAATGCTAACCGACAAGGACGAAGATGGCGAATATGTTATTCCGCGCATCATCTACTCCGATGCCTATTCCTCGGAAATGGTCGCCTATGCCGATCTGATCCTGCCGGATGCTACCTATCTGGAACGTCACGATTGTATTTCTGCCCTTGATCGCCCAATTTGTGAGGCCGACGTCTTGGCGGATTCAATTCGTTGGCCAGTGGTTGAACCCGATCGCGATGTGCGCGGATTCCAATCTGTGCTGATTGATCTGGCCGTGCGCCTTGAATTGCCTGGTTTTGTCAATGAAGACGGCAGCGGCACCTACAAAGACTACGCCGATTATATCGTCAATCACCAACGCCGCCCCGGTGTTGGCCCCTTGGTGGGTTTCCGTGGTAAAGACGGCAAAGATGTTGGGCGCGGTGAGCCAAACCCAAATCAGATGCAGGCCTATATCGACAACAGCGGTTTTTTTGAAACCCACGTTCCAGAAGACGCCGCCTATTTCAAACCCTGGAACAAGGCCTATCAGGAATGGGCGGTCAAGGTGGGTCTGTTTGATCACGAACAGCCCTATCTGTTTTCTGTCTATTCCGAACCAATGCGCAAATTCCAGCGCGCCGCCGAAGGTATTGGCGACATTCAACCGCCAGATCACCTACGCGATCAGCTAAAACGCGCCATGGATCCGTTGCCAACATGGTATTCACCTAACGAAGAAGCCGCCGAAGATGGTGGTGAATTCACCGTGAATGCCCTAACGCAACGTCCGATGGCAATGTATCACAGCTGGGGCACACAAAACGCATGGCTGCGCCAATTGCACGGCCGCAATCCTTTGTATGTGCCAACAAAACTATGGGAAAAACACGGGTTTGAAGAAGGCGATTGGGCCAAAGTTACATCCCCCCACGGCACAATCACCGTGCCGGTGGCATTGCAAGCTGCACTCAATGGGAACACCGTTTGGACATGGAACGCCATTGGCAAACGCAAAGGCGCGTGGGCATTGGATGAAAAGGCACCAGAGGCCACCAAGGGCTTTTTGCTAAACCATCTAATCCACGAATTGTTGCCCGCCAAAGACGACGGTATGCGCTGGAACAATTCCGATCCGGTCACCGGACAGGCGGCATGGTTTGATCTGAAGGTGAAAATCGAAAAGGTTGCCGCGCCCGAAGAATGCACCCCTGCATTCCCGCCAATCAAATCGCCAGTCGGCAAAGGCCCGAAAAATCTAACATGGAAGGTGGGTAAGTAAGATGACACAACTCCCAACCAGCACCGACAAAAAACTCGGCCTTGTGATTGATCTTGATACTTGTGTGGGGTGCCACGCCTGCGTGATCTCGTGCAAAGGCTGGAACACCGAAAACTATGGTGCACCTTTGTCCGATATGGATGCGTATGGCGAAAACCCGTCAGGCACATTTTTAAACCGCGTGCATTCATTCGAGGTGCAGCCAGACAATGGCTGTGCGCAAACCATCCACTTCCCGAAATCCTGTCTGCATTGCGAAGACGCGCCTTGCGTTACGGTGTGCCCAACGGGCGCCAGCTATAAACGCAGCGAGGACGGCATCGTTCTGGTCAATGAGGACGCCTGCATCGGCTGTGGCCTCTGCGCTTGGGCCTGCCCATACGGCGCACGTGAGCTTGATAAAGCGGCCGGCGTGATGAAAAAATGCACCCTGTGTATTGATCGCATCTATAACGAAAACCTGCCCGAAGTTGACCGCATCCCGTCTTGTGTGCGCACCTGCCCTGCCGGCGCACGCCACTTTGGCGATCTGGGTGATCCAAACAGTGATGTTTCCAAACTGGTGGCTGAACGTGGTGGTATGGATTTGATGCCCGAGCAAGGCACCAAACCGGTGAATAAATACCTGCCCCCACGGCCCAAAGACACGTTACAAGACGTTGATGCGGACACCACAACAATGACACCTATCGCCACCGAAGCCACTGGTTTCCTCGGATGGCTTGATAAAGCTCTGGAGAAACTCTAATGCATCCGGCACCCTCAGTAATTATCTTCACCGTCTTTTCCGGCCTTGGATTTGGCATGTTGGCCTGGATGGGCTTTGGACACCCCGATGTGACGGGCTGGAACGCGTTTGGCTATTTCTTTATTGCCTATGCGCTGGCGGGCGGCGGTTTGATTTCATCCACCTTCCACCTTGGCAACCCGAAAAACGCGCTTAAGGCCTTTACCCAATGGCGCACCAGCTGGTTATCGCGCGAGGCGTGGATGGCAATGCTCACCATGGCTGTATTGGGCCTATATGCGCTTGCAGCGATCTTTATGGACATGACGGTCGGGCCTATTGGCTGGATCGGCGCCTTGATGGCACTGTTCACAGTTTACACAACCTCGATGATGTATGCACAGCTTAAAACTGTGCCGCGCTGGAACCATCCGTCCACCTCGGCCCTGTTCATTCTTTACGCCCTGTCCGGCGGTGCGATCCTGTCGCGCGAGCCTACATATGCGGGGATCCTGCTGGTGATCACCGGCTTGCTGCAAATGTATGTCTGGGTCGCGGGCGATAGCCGCTTTGGTGATCGTGGCCATACGATGGAAACCGCAACCGGCCTTGGGAAAATCGGCAAAGTGCGTCTGTATGAGCCTCCCCACACAGGCACCAACTATTTGCTGGACGAAATGGTTTACGTGGTGGCGCGCAAGCATGTTCAAAAACTGCGGGTCATAGCCCTGATCCTTGCGTTCATTATCCCCGTGCTGACCCTGCTATCACTTGAAGCAACCTATTTTTCAACCGTGCTAGCGCTTGTTTCGCACGTTGCAGGCGTTCTAACCCAACGCTGGCTGTTCTTTGCAGAGGCAGAGCATGTGGTTGGCCTTTATTA
>CAMZKY010000326.1 GCA_947311455.1 uncultured Marinosulfonomonas sp.
CGGTGCTGTCAGGCTCTGCCAAACCCAAGGGGGCCGATTTGATTGCGCAGGCCTATGCCGGTCATCAATTTGGCGGCTGGTCACCACAACTGGGCGACGGGCGCGCGATGATGCTGGGTGAGGTGATTGATCGCGACGGGACCCGTCAGGATATCCAGCTCAAAGGCTCGGGCCGCACACCGTTTTCGCGTGGCGGCGATGGCAAAGCATGGCTTGGCCCCGTATTGCGCGAATACCTGATTTCCGAAGCCATGCACGCCCTTGGCATCCCAACCACCCGTGCGTTGGCGGCAGTCGCCACAGGCGAAACCGTAATGCGCGAAACGCCGTTGCCTGGTGCGGTTCTGACACGGGTGGCCAGCAGCCATATCCGGGTTGGCACCTTTCAGTATTTCGCCGCGAAGAACGACATTGAAGCCTTGGAAATACTTACACAATATACGATTACGCGCCACTATCCAGATGCCGAAAATGCCTTTGATCTGTTCCAATGCGTTGTAAATGCCCAAGCCAGATTGATCGCCAAATGGATGGGGGTTGGCTTTATCCACGGGGTGATGAACACCGACAACACCCATGTGGGCGGCATTACCATTGATTACGGCCCATGCGCCTTTCTGGACGGGTATATTCCTGCGCAGGTGTTCAGCTCGATTGATCGCCAAGGGCGCTATGCCTATGACCAGCAACCCAATATTATCGTCTGGAATTTGGCGCAGCTGGCCACCTCCTTGCTGCCGTTGATCGACCCTGACGAGAAACGTGCGATTTCCTTGGTGACTGACGTTTTAAATGCTTTTGAAACACGGTTTTATACGGAGTGGTTAAAAGTGTTTGGGGCCAAATTCGGCCTCGAGGACGCCACCAAAAAAGACACGCCTTTGATGCGTGAATTTCTGTCATTTTTAGCAGAAGTAAATGCGGATTTCACCAATAGTTTCAGAGAATTGGCAGATGATGTTCCGGTGAAAAGCCTGATCAATATCGCGGGTTACGCAGATTGGTTCAAACGTTGGACTGATCGCATTAAAACCGTTCCTGATGCCCATAAAACAATGCAAGCCGCCTCACCTGTTTATATCCCTCGCAACCACCAGATCGAGGCCGTGATCGACGCGGCGGTTAACGGGGATATGAGCCTGTTTCAGCGGCTGCATACAGCGCTGAATACACCCTTCACCGCAATCGGCACATATGCCGATCTAACAACCCCGCCAAAAGAATCGGAAACCGTTTATCAAACGTTCTGCGGCACATAGATTGATCAGGATAATTCAGAAGGCAACAAGTGCCAGCGAAATAAAAATGCCCCGCCTGCGACCCAGTTGAGCGTTACCCTTTGCCCTAATTCTGTGTTATGACAATGACAAACGATAAGGAACGCTTGATGACACTTTTGCAAATTGCTTCGCTTTTAATTGTGCTGGCCGGCGCTTTTGGCGCGATCAACTACTTATTTCTTAAACTCCCCTCCTCGATCGGGATTTTGATTGTGGCGTTTCTGGCGTCCCTTGGCTTGCTCGCGTTAGACAGTGTTATGCCAGAGCAACAAATCGCCACCAAAGTGCGCGGCATCGTCGAGGATATCGAGTTTTCCAGCGCCCTTTTGGAAGGGATGTTGGGGTTGCTTTTGTTTGCGGGGGCCTTGCATGTAAAAATGTCGGATCTGCGCAAGGAATGGGTGCTGGTGGCGCTTATGGCGACGATTGGCGTGGGGCTATCAACCGTGGTGATTGGCTATGGGTTTTCGTGGCTAACCGGCATGCCGTTACTGGTGGCAATGGTTTTTGGTGCGTTGGCATCACCCACCGATCCTGTGGCGGTGCTGGGGGTGTTGCGCGCTGCAAACCTCAAGAAAACCATGGAAACCAAAATCGCTGGCGAAAGCCTGTTTAATGATGGCGTCGCTTATGTGGTGTTTTTGGTGCTGGTGGGGATGGCCTTTCCATCTGAACATGCCGAACATGGCGCCGGGCTGATAGATGCATTGAAATTGTTTGGTCAAGAGGCCATCGGTGGCGGCCTTTTAGGGGCCGTTTTGGGCTGGATGACATTTCGCGTCATGCGCTTGATTGATGATTATTCGCTAGAAGTTTTGATCACCCTTGGTCTTGCGTTCGGCGGATATGAGCTGGCGGTTTACCTGCATATGTCGGCCCCGATTATGGCTGTTGTGTCTGGTCTGTTCATTGGGGATGTGGGGATGAAATACGGTATGTCCGAAGAAACCCGCAAATATGTGGACGCATTCTGGAAGCTGATTGACGAAATCCTCAATGCGGTATTGTTCCTGATGATCGGGTTCGAGGTGTTTGCCGTGGCCTTTACCAATGATGCTATTATCGCCGGAATTGGCGCGATTGGCCTTTCCCTGTTTGGGCGTTTGGTTGCGGTTTATGTGCCGATCCTGATGCTGCGTCCGTTTCGTGAATTTTCAAAAGGAGTGGTGCCGATTATGACATGGGGCGGGCTAAAGGGCGGTATTTCTGTCGCGCTGGCGCTTTCGCTGCCCGACACGGAATACAAGCCCCTGATCCTGACGGCCACCTATATTCTGGTGATGTTCTCGATCATTGTGCAAGGGCTAACCGTTGCGCCATTGGCCAAACGGGTTGGGCGTGAACCAGAATTGATGTAAAAAAGGCCCGCAAGCGATGAACTTGCGAGCTTTTGATTTCTATAAGAAAATACTGTGCGGGGTTAATACCCGCCTTTACGGCGGCTTTCCGGCAAGCCAGCAATTTTGCCGCCTTGTTTGGAAGGATCACCCGGGAAAAGCGCATATAAATCGCCTTGTTTCACCTTCGTGCCCCATTCGGTGGTCATTGCTTTCATAATCGTGCGGGTGTTTGGCTGAACACCGCCATTGTCGAAAAATTCGCTGCGTAGAAAATTCATAACGTCCCAATGCTTGTCCGTTAATTCAATTCCGTCCAAGCCCGCCAACACCGCAGCAAGCGCTTCTGTCCAATCGTCCTGATTGCTCAAATACCCATTTGCATCTGTTTCAATCGTGTTACCTTCGAATTCGATCGACATTATTTTGCTCCCTAATTTTTCGCAGATTTGAATTGTCTCATATGCAAATATCATAATATTTAATCGCGATCAACCATTTCAAACAAACGCAATTGAAAACAAAAAGCATTCCGCGCAGAATAATCTGGCACAGTTGATCGAAGACGCGATCAATCACCCCAGAAATTCCCCCTAACCAACAAAGCTATTCTAGAATAAAGTAAGCCGGGTAAAAAATTAAATTGGAGATCCAAATGAGCTTATTGAAAACCCTTGCAAAAGTAGCCTTAGGCGTTGCGGTCGCGAAAGGTGCCAGCAGCATGATGAATCGCGGCGGCTCTTCCACACAATCAAGCGGTGGCGGCCTTATGGATCAACTTAGCCAGATGTCTCAGGGTGGCCAATCGGGGGGCGGGCTGCAAGATATGCTTGGATCCGTCCTTGGTGGCGCTCAACAACAGCAAACAGGTGAAAATTCTGGCGGGCTTGGTGGGCTTGGCGGGCTTTTGGATAGTCTAAGTGGTGTTGGAACGCCGCGCGGCGGCGTCGAAACCTCCCAAAAAGGCGGCGGTTTAGATGGTTTGCTTGACGGGTTGATGGATGATCAAACCTTGGGTGGCTCTGGCGGCCTTGGTGGATTGTTAGGCAGCTTGACACAAGGTGGCAGCGCTGGCGGCTTAGGTGGCATTATGGGAGCCCTAAGCCAAGGTGGCAGTGGCGGCGATCTTGGCGGGTTGCTGGGGGGATTGTTAGGCGGTGGCGCAGCCGCTACAGCCGCGCACGCAACATCAACAACCAGCATTCGCGGCAGCAACCAAGATGCAAACAACGGCAAAAGCTTTGGTGAAAAACTAAATCGGTCTTTGGCTTATGGGGACGAACTGGAAGAAGCCCCGACACCTCAACAAGAATTTGCCGCCGGATTGATGCTTCGTGCGATGATTCAAGCTGCGAAATCAGATGGAAAAATTGATGATCACGAGCGTGAAAAATTGCTAGGCCAGCTTGGTGATATTTCCCAACAAGAACGTGAATTCGTCGCGGCGGAAATGGCGGCACCGGTTGACGTGCGCAATTTGGCCGGACAAGTGCCACAAGGGATGGAGCCGCAAATTTATGCAATGTCGGTCATGGCGATTGATTTAGACAATCGCGCCGAAGCCCAGTATTTGCACGATCTGGCAACAGAAATGGGTATCGACAAGCGCGGCGTTAATCATATCCATGCACAGCTTGGCGTTCCATCAATCTACGGATAGATACACAATTATAAAATGCCACCTTGCCCCCAAGGCGGCATTTTATTGCGCAATTCCCACTTTAGATGTGGTGAATACAATCTATTTCGCTTAAAAATAACTCAACCCGCACACACTGGTGTTATTTATGAGCCAAACAATCATTCAAAAATGCGAAACGGCAGCTTTACGCATGACAGGGCAACGTCGTGTCATTGCGCAAGCTTTAGAGAATTCCGACGATCATCCCGACGTCGAGGAACTCTACAAACGCGCAAGCCAGATCGACAATAAAATCTCGATTGCCACGGTTTATCGCACAGTTAAATTGTTCGAAGAATACAACATATTGGACAAACATGAATTTGGCGATGGCCGCGCCAG
The DNA here is from genome assembly GCA_947311455.1 of uncultured Marinosulfonomonas sp. Taxonomy (GTDB): domain Bacteria; phylum Pseudomonadota; class Alphaproteobacteria; order Rhodobacterales; family Rhodobacteraceae; genus Profundibacter. The sequence goes on from CAMZKY010000326.1 coordinate 4,641, forward strand.
ATATGAAGCGGCGGATCGAGATCATCACGATCACCTTATCGACCTGGATTCAGGAAAAGTTATTGAGTTTATCGATCCTGAAATTGAAGCATTACAAGAGAAAATCGCCGAAAAGCTGGGGTATTCTCTTAAAGGTCATCGTCTTGAGCTTTATGGTGTGCCTCTTAAAAAATGACAGCTTCCACCGCAAAAAACAACGTCAAAGGCGTGGCGATGATGGTGGTATCAATGGCAGCGTTCACCCTGACCGATATGTTTATGAAACGGGCCAGCACTGTTATGCCCGTTGGACAGATTTTGATGATATTGGGTGCGGCTGGCGGGATGTTTTTTTCAATAATATGCTCGCTAAAAGGCCTTTCGGTTTTCAGTAAAGATTTCTTTTTACGCCCTGTGATGATGAGAAATATGGCCGAAATCGTTGGCTCCATATGCTACGTTACGGCCTTATCGAAAATTGATCTTTCAACGGCATCGGCGATCTTGCAAGCAACGCCACTTGCGGTAACGTTCGGGGCAATTCTTTTTCTAAAAGAAAAAGTTTTGTGGCACAGATGGGCGGCAATCATTATTGGATTTATCGGTGTTTTGATTATTATCCGCCCCGCAAGCGCTGCATTTGATTATAACGCATTGTGGGCCGTGGCGGGGATGATCTTTCTTTCTGTGCGCGATTTATCAACCCGCGCCATTCCCAACACTGTTTCCACCTTTAAAATTGCAACTTATGCAATGCTATCGTTGTTTCCAGCCGGTTTTTTGTTCGTAATTTTAGGGATCGGTGGCCAAAGCCAACCTGTCGACATCTACGGTGCATCCGTACTGGCCGGTGCAATCGTAACGGCAATATTCGGATTTTGGACAATTACCGTAGCAATGCGCACAGGAGCTGTCTCTTTTGTTGCACCTTTTAGATATTCCAGAATTCTGTTCGCCCTTGCAATCGGATTTGTCGTTTTCAACGAATATCCCGACATCTGGACAGTTTTTGGCGCATTTCTAACCATCGCCGCCGGCTTATATGCTTTTTCCTTGGAAAACCTCGATAATTAGATGGGCTTTCCTCTTTAATTCTTGAATTTTGCATCGTAGAACACGCCCAACCCCATACCAACCTCCAAAGGAATACCCCATGAGCACTATAATCGACATTTTCGCCCGCGAAATACTAGATAGCCGAGGAAATCCCACTGTTGAAGTAGACGTCATTCTGGAAGACGGCACAATGGGGCGCGCCGCCGTTCCGTCTGGCGCATCAACCGGCGCATACGAAGCCGTGGAAAAGCGTGACGGCGACAAATCTCGTTACATGGGTAAAGGCGTGCTTGGTGCGGTGGCATCGGTGAACGGTGAGATTGCCGAAGAATTGTTGGGGATGGATGTGAACGAGCAAGAAGCAATCGATGCTTTGATGATCGAGCTGGATGGGACACACAACAAAGCGCGTCTTGGTGCAAATGCAATCTTGGGGGTTTCGCTTGCTGTGGCCAAAGCTGCCGCTGACAATTCTATGCAATCCCTGTTTCGCTACGTGGGCGGCACGTCGGCGCGCCTGTTGCCGGTGCCAATGATGAACATTATCAATGGTGGTGAACACGCAGATAATCCGATCGACATTCAAGAATTTATGATCATGCCTGTTTCTGCCGCCAATATCCGCGAGGCTGTCCGTATGGGATCGGAAGTATTCCACACCCTAAAAGCCGAGCTTTCAAATGCCGGTTTATCAACAGGTATCGGCGATGAAGGCGGGTTTGCCCCGAATATTTCCTCAACGCGCGATGCTTTGGATTTCATTCTGAAATCTATTGAAAAAGCTGGCTATACACCGGGTAAAGATATCTATCTTGCCATGGATTGTGCAGCGACAGAATACTACAAAGATGGTAAATATGAAATGAAGGGCGAAGGTAAATCCCTGACATCGGCAGAAAATGTTGAATATTTGAAATCCTTGGTTGCCGATTACCCAATTATCAGCATCGAGGATGGCATGTCCGAAGATGATTGGGATGGCTGGATCGCCTTAAACAAAGCGCTTGGCGATAAAATTCAGCTGGTCGGTGATGATTTGTTCGTCACCAACCCTGAACGGCTTGCAACCGGCATTGAAAACGGCGCGGCAAATTCATTGCTAGTAAAAGTAAACCAGATCGGCACCTTGTCTGAAACCTTGAAAGCCGTTGATATGGCCCACCGTGCAGGCATGACCTGTGTGATGAGCCACCGTTCCGGTGAAACCGAAGATGCAACAATCGCTGATCTGGCTGTTGCCACAAATTGTGGCCAAATCAAAACCGGCTCACTTGCGCGCTCGGACAGATTGGCAAAATATAATCAGCTTATCCGCATTGAAGAAATGCTAGGTGAATCGGCGCAATACGCCGGGCGTTCAATTCTGAAATAAATCTCGGATTAACTCCAATTCAAGGCGCATTTTGTTGCGCCTTGAATTTCAAACATCGCTAGGTCAAGCTGCATTTAAAGTTTTCAAGCATGGGCCGATTCGAGATGCTTAAAATTCTGGGATATTCGTCTATATTGGCGTTGGCTGCATGCGGCGTAAGTGAGCGCGTTGAAAGACGAGCCGCCAATGATGCCGCAATATTCTATGAACCATGTGATGCACCAGCGAGCACAGTTTGTGCCTTTGTGAACAGTCCGGTTCCGCTAAAACCGGTGCCCGTGAAATTTTTTACCCGTAAAAATGAGTTTTATCCAACGGCGAAACCGCTGGAATTTATTGATGCCCGCGGCCAACGTTGGGTTGCGCCAGAGTTAACACTCACAGATGGCGCGTCAATTCCAACTGTTTTTGTTCCAATGATCGGATTTCCAACCAGCCCCGAATTCTTAAATGCTGCCGCAATGCACGATGCTTACTGCGGTATTGGAAATGAAAAAGGTCAAAACTATCATTCCATTTCTTGGCAAAGAACGCACCGGATGTTTTACGATGCGCTTCGTGTTGGCGGCACCAGCGCAATCAAAGCAAAAATAATGTTTGCGGCCGTCTATTTGGGTGGCCCCCGTTGGGCGGATACAACGTTTAGAACACCCAAGCAAAACACGCGATCACGTCGTCTAATTCGCCGTTCTCACACTGACATCTCACTTCTCCAGAGCGGATTATCATTGCAAGAACTTCGACAATTGTTTGCTGTCGTAAAACGATACATTGTTGAAACAAATCCAACGATTCAGGGATTGGAAAGCTATCTGGTCGTTAAAGAAGATCAAGCAATTCTTCTCGCAGCCCAAAAAGACGACTCACCTAGTGTACATGATCCCTATGCCCCCTATGATCTATATGGTCCCTAAGGAAACTAATTCTAGAATTAGTAAAATGAAAAGCGCGTCATGAATTTATACGCGATGGGTGGCTAACGAACCCACCGCCGACTGGCGCAGCCACACCAGTTGTGCTTGGTGCACTGGTGGGCAATCCTCTGGCAACACGCACGGCCAAATAGGCAAAGGCTTGCGCCTCTAGCATATCTCCATCCAACCCAAGATCATTGACATCACACACGTGCCCTGAAAGCGTTTCTTCTAGCATCGACATCAGTGTTTTGTTCTTACGGCCCCCACCACAAACATAATATGCCACCGGTGGCTTGGGAAAAAACGGCGTGGCCTTGGCGACACTGTCGGCACAAATTTTGGTTAATGTCGACACCGCATCATACTTATCCAACCCCTCGATTAAATCCGGGATTTTTTGAAAACTGTTTCGATCCAATGACTTGGGGGGTATTTTAGAGAAATACACATCCTTTAAAACCCGATCGACAATCGCCTGATTCGCTACGCCTTTGGCGGCAATGTCTCCGTTTTTATCATAGTTCTGAGAAAATTCCCGCCGCACAAAATCATCAATCGGCGCGTTTGCCGGGCCGGTATCAAACGCAAGAAGCGCGCCAATATCTGTCGGAGACGCATACGCGGGATCAACCCATGTTACATTTCCAACCCCGCCCAGATTTAGAAAAACCACAGGGTCAGTGGCCTTAATCCACTTGGCACAGGCAAAGTGGAAAAATGGCGCAAGCGGTGCGCCCTGCCCGCCCATTTCTACATCCGACGTTCGAAAATCCCAAACCACCGGAACACCCAAAGCTTGTGCCAGAATTCGTCCATCCCCTGCTTGGTGGGTGCCTTGCCCGTGCGGATCATGCGCCAAGGTCTGGCCGTGAAACCCGATCAGATCAACATGGGGGTCTGCCGCTAGAAACGGTTCAAAAGCCTTCACATGCGAAATCTCAACAATTTCAGCCGCAAACGGCGTTTCGCGATCTTGTGGCCATTTGCCCATTGCCGATAACAACATCGCGCGCTCATCTTTTGAATACGGTAAATAGGCACTGTTACCAAATTCAAAAATCTGTTCACCGTCTGTCAAAATCATCGCGGCATCAACACCATCCACCGAGGTGCCTGACATCCCTCCTAACGCCCAAACAGGGCCATTTTTGCACAGGATTTTGGACTTGGGCTTCAACATCTACTTTCCCTTTACTAACGAGACCGATATATCAGAGGTCTAACCACTTTAGAACGGATAAAAACGATGACTTACCATGCCAAATCGGACTTCATGCGGGTAATGCTGGAGCGCGGCTTTGTTGCCGACTGCACCGATTATCAAGCCCTTGACGAAGCTTTGATCAAAGGTGTGGTTCCGGCGTATATCGGCTTTGATGCCACGGCCAGTTCACTGCATGTGGGCAGCTTGATCCAGATTATGATGCTGCGCTGGCTGCAAAAAACCGGTCACAAACCGATTGTTTTGATGGGCGGCGGCACCACCAAGGTGGGCGACCCCAGTTTTCGCGCCGATGAACGCCCGCTTTTGACGGACAAAGAGATCAACGAAAACATCGCCGGTATCAAAGCGGTTTTTTCCAGCTATGTTTCCTTTGGCGACGGCGAAAATGATGCGGTTATGGTGAACAACGCCGAATGGCTGGACGGGTTGAATTACCTTTCTTTCCTGCGTGATATTGGCCGTCATTTTTCGGTAAACCGGATGCTGGCCTTTGAAAGCGTAAAATCCCGCCTTGATCGTGAACAAAGCCTTTCGTTCCTTGAATTTAACTACATGATCCTGCAAGCCTATGATTTTCTGGAATTAAATCGTCGATACGGCTGTTTGTTGCAAATGGGTGGATCGGATCAATGGGGCAATATTGTCAACGGGATTGATCTAACGCGCCGTGTTTTGGAAAACCAGATTTTCGGGCTTACCACACCTTTGCTGACCACATCCGACGGTAAAAAGATGGGTAAATCACAAGACGGCGCTGTTTGGCTAAATGCCGATATGCGCAGCCCCTACGAATTCTGGCAATTCTGGCGCAACACGACTGATGCAGATGTGGGCCGGTTTTTGAAACTATATACCGAGTTGCCGATTGAAGAATGTGATCGTCTTGGTGCGCTGGAAGGATCTGAAATCAACGCCGCAAAAATATGCCTTGCCAATGAAATCACCGCGCTTGCCCATGGGGCCGACGCTGCGCAGGCCGCCGAGGCCACCGCGCGCGAAGTGTTTGAAAAAGGCGGGGTTGGCGATGATTTGCCAACTCTTACATTATCGCGTGATGATATTGGTGATGGCATTTCGATTGTGCAACTGTTTGTCAAATCCGGCCTGTCAAAATCCGGCAAAGACGCCAAACGCCTGATCAAAGAAAATGGTGCAAAAATCAATGATCAAGCCCTTACAGAAGCTGGCCGGATGATTACGGTTGATGATTTATCTGATGCGATCAAGCTTTCCGCCGGTAAAAAACGCCACGCATTGGTGGTTTTAAATTAAATTTACATTTCGCGTTCTACGGAATACTATCTAAAGGTGTATCGATACTAGTAAAATGCTTGGAGAGTTAAATGTTGTTTATTTGGGGTTTCAAAGGACGGAACAAAAAGATGGGCGAAGGCGAGTTTTTTTGCCCCGACTGCGGTTCTTACCACCACTATTTCCTAATGATCGTAAAACGCTGGTTTACGTTTTATTTTATACCGATCTTTCCAACTTCAACGCTTGGCGAATATGTTGAATGCCAAAATTGTAAAGCAACATTTAATACCCGTGTCCTGGAGCTTGATCCAAAGAAAGATGCGGAAATGTTCGAGGCCGAATTTTCTTTAGCTGCCAAACGTGTCATGTTCAAAATGGCACTTGCCGACGGAGAAATAGACGAATCTGAAATTGAACAGATCACCCAAGCTTTTCAAAGCATAGCCAAGCGAGAAATCGATAAAAATGATATCGCCGCAGAATTAGAGGCCGCACGCGATGATACGCGCACCGTCGCCGAATATATGGCCGACATTTCAGCACAGCTGAATGATACTGGAAAAGAACAAGTATTACGCGCAGCAATAGCGGTTATTAAGGCAGACGGCATTATCGATGATGACGAGTTAAAAGAGTTGAGTGAACTCATAAAGGCGCTGGACATGCCAAAGGCCTATTCAAACGGCATTTTACTTGAAGAAGGCTTGCCTAAATTGTAGATCGACGCATTTGATATTCAAGGGATAAAATAAATCCGGCGGCTCTGTAGCTATGGCCGTCTTCATTCTCCCAGCATCCATTCCCCATCAGGGAAAAACGCGTGATACGCA
>CAMZKY010000327.1 GCA_947311455.1 uncultured Marinosulfonomonas sp.
ATGGCAGATGCAACATTTCAAGACGGCGCGGAAAAACCGCTGCGCCTGTGGGCGCAGGATGTCGATGATCTGACGGTGCTGTCCTCTTTGGCGCAAGACGCGGTGTTTCCTGCCAATGAAATGACTTTTCAGACCACCAAGCGCTGTTTTGCAATTCTGTTAAACCGATTTCGCTGGGAAGATCAGCCAAAAGCCGAGCGCCGCAATCGCCCCTATGAACGTGTGCAGGCGGTGCTTACGATTAACGATGTGCAAAAGGTGCTGACCCAAGGGGTTGATCGCGACAAAGACACGGTTTTATCCCTGTTGAATATCACGTTCAAGCCTGCGGATGATGGCACAGGGCGCGTGATCCTGACCTTTGCCGGTGACGGAGCGATTGCTCTGGATGTGGAATGTCTTGATGTCACATTAACCGACGTCACCCGCCCCTATATTGCGCCGTCAAAATCTGCCCCTAAACATCCCGAGTAAATCAAATGCCCCAATTCATGAACACCACCGACGCCAGTTTTGCCAAAGATTTTGAAACCTTTCTGGGATCAAAACGCGAGGATTCACCGGATGTGGATGCGATTGTTGCCGATATCATCGCCGATGTGCGTGCGCGCGGCGATGCGGCGGTGATTGAATACACCGCCAAATTTGACCGCCTTGAATTAACCCCCGAAACCCTTGCCTTTAGCGCCGAAGAAATCGACGCCGAATGTGCCAAGGTTAACGCCAAAGACCGCGCCGCGCTGGAGCTGGCGGCGGCACGTATTCGGGCCTATCATGAAAAACAAATGCCTGCGGATGCAAGCTGGGTGGATGACACCGGCGCGATGCTTGGCTGGCGTTGGACACCCGTTGCCGCGGCGGGGCTGTATGTGCCCGGCGGCATTGCCTCTTATCCCTCAAGCGTGTTGATGAACGCCATTCCCGCCAAGGTCGCGGGGGTTGAACGGCTGGCCATTGCTGTGCCTACGCCCGACGGGATTTGCAATCCGCTGGTGTTGTTGGCGGCGCGTATTGCCGGTGTTGATATGATCTATAAAATTGGCGGCGCACAGGCGATTGCGGCACTGGCCTACGGCACCGAAACCATTCAACCCGTTGATAAAATTACCGGCCCGGGCAATGCCTTTGTGGCGGCGGCCAAACGGCGGGTGTTTGGCAAGGTCGGCATTGATATGATTGCAGGGCCAAGCGAAATTCTGGTGATCGCCGACAAAGACAACAACCCCGATTGGGTGGCGGTTGATCTGATGTCGCAAGCCGAACATGACGAAAGCGCGCAATCCATTCTGATCACCGATGATCAAGGCTTTGCCGATGCGGTGGTGGCGGCGGTTGAAAAACGCCTTGAAACCCTTGAACGGCGCGCCGTTGCAGGGCCAAGCTGGCGTGATTTTGGCGCGGTGATTTTGGTGCAAAATATGGATGAGGCGATTGAACTGTCGGATCGCATTGCGCCCGAGCATCTGGAACTTTGCGTTGCGGATGCCGATGGCATGGCCGATAAAATCAAACATGCCGGTGCGATTTTCATCGGGGCCTTCACCCCCGAGGCGGTGGGCGATTATGTCAGCGGCCCGAACCATGTTTTACCCACCGCCCGCTCGGCACGGTTTTCATCCGGCCTGTCGGTGATGGATTTTGTCAAACGCACAACATTGGCCAAACTCACCCCAAGCGCCCTAAACGCCATCGGCCCCGCTGCCGAAACGCTGGCCCAATCCGAAAGCCTCGAGGCGCACGGCCTGTCTGTGCGCTTGCGGCTGGATCAGATCAACGAGACACCTGAATGACCAACCGCATTTGCCACATCGAAATTGATGACACGGGTTTGCCTGCCCCAACGCCGGAAATAGAACAGGAACGCAAGGTGGCGGTATTTGATTTGCTCGAAGAAAACAGCTTCGCAATTCCGCCCCGCAAAGGCGTTGATATTCCCGACGGGCCGTATCGGTTGAAACTGGCCATCCGTGATCGCCGTTTGGTATTTGATATCGCCACCGAAGACGAAACCAAAGTCGGGGAATTCCATCTGGCGCTTGGCCCGTTTCGCCAAGTGGTAAAAGACTATTTCAGCATCTGCGAAAGCTATTTTGATGCGGTGAAAAAACTGCCCCCCAGCCAGATTGAAACCATCGACATGGCGCGCCGAGGTATTCACGACGAAGGCAGCCGTGTGCTGCAGGAGCGTCTGGACGGCAAGGCAGACGTTGATAAACCCACCGCACGCCGGCTGTTCACCCTGATTTGCGTTCTGCATTTTGGCGGATAGTATGGATCCAGACGTTCCCACCTCTGTTCTGTTCTGTTGTGATCACAACGCTGTGCGTTCGCCTATGGCCGAAGGGATCATGAAAAAACTGTACGGCCAATCCATTTATGTGCAATCGGCGGGTGTTAAAAGCGATCTGGAAATTGACGGCTTTGCTGTGGCCGTGTGTCAGGAATTGGGGGTCGAACTGTCGCGCCATCAATCACGCAGCTTTGAGGATATGCGTGATTGGGGCGATGATATTTCCAGTTACGATTTGATCGTCGCGCTGTCGCCCGCCTCTCAACGCTGCGCCTTGGATTTTACCCGATATTATGCGCTGGATGTGGAATACTGGCCGGTGCTTGACCCCACCGGGCTTGGCGAAGGGCGCGAGGCCAAACTGATGTCATATCGCCAGACCCGCGATCAGATTCACAAAAAGCTGATTGCTCGCTTTGGTCCGCCCACTGAAACCGCATAAATTTGCACGACGTAATACATACGTAAAACATACACCGGATTTGGCAGTTTTTCGTTTAAACCTTCCGATATCGCATTTATTTGACACAATCCTGCGAAAATCTGGAAAAACCCTTGTAAAACCCCGAACAAGAGCGCATTTAGTGCGCGCCTACATCTGGTTAGGCGTAATTATTAGGAGAGACCATGGCTAAGGAAGAACTGCTCGAATTTCCCGGCGTCGTAAAGGAACTCCTGCCAAATGCGACATTTCGGGTCGAGCTGGAAAACGGCCATGAGATCATCGCACATACGGCAGGAAAAATGCGTAAAAACCGCATTCGCGTATTGGCTGGTGACAAGGTTCAGGTTGAAATGACCCCGTATGATTTGACCAAAGGTCGGATCAATTACCGCTTTAAATAGCGCGATGAAACCGCGTTTGGTGCTGGGGTCCGGCAGCCCGCGTCGGGTTGAATTGCTGGCTCAGATCGGTGTGGTGGCGGACGCGATTCGCCCCCCTGAAATAGACGAAACCCCATATAAACAAGAGCTTCCGCGCCCTTATTGCACCCGCATGGCCCGTGAAAAGGTTGTGGCTGTTGTGGCTGGTAAAGATGATGTTGTTCTAAGCGCCGATACAACGGTGGCGATGGGGCGGCGGATCATGGGCAAGCCCATTGACGCGGGGCAAGCGGCGGAATTCCTGTTGGCCTTGGCTGGGCGACGCCACAAAGTGATCACCGCGATTGCGGTAAAGCGCGGCGCACAAATCTGGGAACGGGATGTTGTAACCACCGTTGAAATGAAACGCTTGTCAGATCAGGAATTGAACAGCTATCTGGCCACCAATGATTGGCAAGGCAAGGCTGGCGGATACTCCATCCAAGGGCCGGCGGGATCATTTTTCCCTTGGATTTCAGGATCTTACAGCGCGGTCATGGGCCTTCCCGTGGCCGAAACCTCGCAAATTTTGCAAGCAGCGGGATATCCCGTGTTAGGAAACTGGACATGAAGGGCAGCTTGGTTGCACTGGATCACATCAATGGCCGCACCGTTGCGGCGTATATGGTGGATGGACGGCTTGATGATTTACTGATGGACGCCCCCGATAGCACCACGCCAGCTCCCGGATCGATCTTTTTAGCGATTGTGGATCGCCCGTTAAAAGGGCAAGGAGGCGTGATGTTGCGCTTACCTAATCATACGGCTTTCTTGCGTGTAAACAAAGGCTTACGTCCTGGTCAAACCCTGCTTGTGCAGGTCACAGGATATGGCGATGATGGCAAAGCTGTGCCTGTGACCCATAAAATCCTGTTCAAAAGCCGCTATGCAATTATCACGCCTGATGCGCCGGGTCTGAACATTTCCCGTTCCATCCGCGATGATGACGAACGTGATCGGCTGCTGGAATGCGCCCATAACCAGATGCAGGATTGCGATTTTGGGTTGATTATCCGTTCGGTTGCCGACGGGGTTCCGTCGGATGAAATAGAAGACGACATCGCCGAAATGCGCACCGCCGCCGAAACGGTTTTGGCGGGGCAATCCGGCACCGATCCAACACTGTTGGTAGAGGCGCCAGACCCCCATATCCTTGCGTGGCGCGATTGGCAGGCTCCGGACCAAGTTGTTGATAATGAAGGATGTTTTGAAGAACATGGCGTTCTGGATGCGATCGAGGATTTAAAAACCCCGCTGGTGCGTTTGTCTGGCGGGGCATCTATGTATGTTGAACCAACCCGCGCTTTGATTGCCGTGGATGTAAATACCGGCGGCGACACATCGCCCGCGGCTGGGTTCAAGGCTAATTTGGCTTGCGCCCGCGAATTGCCGCGCCAATTACGCCTGCGCGGGCTTGGCGGGCAAATCACCATTGACGTGGCGCCAATGCCGAAAAAAGACCGCAAACAATTCGAAATGGCCCTGCGCAAAGCCCTGCGAGAAGACGTGATTGAAACCGCGCTTGTTGGCTGGACGCCGATTGGGCATTACGAGCTGCAACGCAAACGGGAACGTCTTGTTATCGATTTCACCGCCCTTTAGCTGATACATATCAGGGAAATCGCAATCGCCAGATATGTAAGCGCGGTCATGTAAAACTGTTTCAACGCGCGCACTTCTTGTATGATCTTGGGATCGCGATCTGAGATATCCCATTCCCGCTTATCGCTATCACGCCGATTCTCGTATGATTTCAGCCTCGATTGCTTGGTTGCGGTATGGCCCTAATCTGAACAACATGCGCCAACCTTACCTCGCCACGCGCATGTCTCCAGCCCGACATTTTAACGCCACGACACGGCTGTCGGATGATTGGCGGATTGCATTGGGTTGATTTGCGCGCTAATCCCTTTTTATGCCCAGATATGCCTTTAAAATCGAATATGACGGCACGCCGTTTCATGGATGGCAGCGCCAGCCGTCACTGGCTTCTGTGCAAGGGGCCATAGAATCGGCGCTGGTTAA
>CAMZKY010000328.1 GCA_947311455.1 uncultured Marinosulfonomonas sp.
AGGATGATGTCGCCTTTGAAGGCATACTCGTTTTTAAGCGTATCCATGATTTCAGGTGCATAGTTTACCGGTGTCAGCAAGATCACATCCACAGGATCATCTCGCAGGGCCTGCGGGCCACGGATCGGAATGCCCGATGTCGGGGTGAATTTGCCTTGCTTCAACGGGCTTGTGTCGATCACATAGGCCACGTCTTGCGGGCCAAGCCTTAGCTGCGCTGTCAAACTAATGCCGCGCCCGCCTGCGCCCCAAATAGCCACGCGTAAGCCTTGGGATATCTTGCCCTCCAGGGTTTGACGCAACTTGGCCAGAACATTTTGCAGCTCGGGCAGTTCGGTGTTTTCTTTTACATAAGTGGCCAGAAAATATTCGTCAGACCATCTTGGGGTTACTTCCTGCAAGCCAAATCCGTTCTTTGACATCAGCGCACTCATGCTATTGGGCGACAAATAGCTGCGATAATCCGGCAAGAAATCCACAAACCGCCCCTGCGCGATTGAATCAAAGATATTAGGGCATTCAAACGTCACCAACCCACCGGGTTTTACGCATTTACGCACCTCGTTTAAAAAATCGCCCAAGGGCTCAACATGGCTTACCACTTGTCGTGAAAATACGGCATCAAACGGCCCGTATTTTGCAACAATCTCGTGGCTGAACATGCCATGAATAACCGGAACATTACGCGCGCGAATAGCGGCCACGCTGGGCGCGCCGGGCTCTAACGCAATGACATTGACGCCAGCATCCATCAGGGTTTGGGCGAAATACCCGTCTCCGGCACCAATTTCCAGAACGGTTTTGCCTTTTAGCGATTGGGAAACGATCAATTCCTCGGCAAGCTCTTTTTGATACAGGCTCATCGCCGCGCTTAAGCTGGCGCTTTGCTCGTAATCGTCATAATAATGCGCATCCAAAGGGCGGCTGATTTGCTGCAGCAATCCACAATCCTGACATTTACCCACCTGCAATGTGTGTGATTGCCCGTTGTCATCACCGGATTGATCCAACAGCCGTTCAATTTGCAGCGGCGTGTTTGGCAATGTCAGGTATATATCCAACGTGCCGCCACATCCGTGGCACTGTGTGGGTGCTTTTGATGTTTCCATGATTTGTATCCTTGTTATTCTTTTGATGTTTTCGAAAACACCCAGAAATTTTGTAGAAAAAAGCTAACCAAAGGCGAGGCGAGGCAGGCAACGACATTTGCGGTAAACTCGCCATAGCCCCAAATGCCATGAACCAGCCAAACAGTGCTGACAACAACAAGCAAACCTGTGCCCATAGAAAGCAGGTATTTGAAAATTGTTGTTGGATCATATTGTGTGGATTTAAAGGTGAACGCGCTTTGCGCCAAAAATGTTGCCAGCAGCGTTGGCATATAGGCCGCGATTACCGATGCAATGACAGACAGTGGCGTGAAATGCCGGATTAATTCATAAAGACCCAGATACATTAACACGCTTGCCCCACCAACAAACCCGTAACGAACAAGCTTGAAAAACAGGTCGCGCGTGCTGCTATTCGATCCTTCAGGCATCCAGAGCCTCAAGATATTGCGCCACTTGACGGTTTACAATTTCGCCCGAAAGTTTGCCATCCAGCAAAGATCGATATACCGCCCAGCTGTGCTCCAGGGCGGGTTTAATCCTTAGCTTTGGCTCCCAACCCAACAGACGTTTGGCAAGGCTGGTATCGAGTTGAAGTAGATGTTTTTCTTTTCCGGTTATATCTGTGCCATCGGCAAAATCGACATGATCCAAACCTGTGCCGCTAAGGTGGCCAAGATGGGTAATCATGTCTTTGACCGTGATGCAATCTTCGGCCAGCGGGCCTAGATTTACGGCGGGGCAAATGCTGTCGTGAAACGGGCTGTTATTTTCAAGAATACTTGCGGTAAAAAGCAGGTATCCAACCGCAGCATCCAGCACGTGTTGCCACGGGCGAACCGCATAAGGGCTGCGGATGTTCAAACGCGCATTGTTGCCTATAGCGCGGGCGAAATCCGGCACCAGCCTGTCTGCGCTCCAATCGCCGCCGCCAATGATATTCCCTGCCCGGGCAATGGCGATGCGTGGGCCTTTGGTGTGGTGAAAGGCTTGCGCATATCCCAAGGCAATCGCTTCGGCCGCGACTTTGCTAGAGGAATATGGATCGGAGCCCAGCAGGGGTTGGCCTTCTTGCATCGGTTGGCCCGAATTGTCATTCTGGTATACTTTGTCGGATGTGATCACCAAAACCAGCTTACAGTCATTGGCGTGACGCGCCGCCTCAATGATGTTTAACGTGCCGGTGGCATTGCTGCTTAGGGTTTCGTAGGGCGTCTTGTAACTATCCAGAACCAAGGGTTGTGCTGCGAGGTGGATAATGATTTCCGGATTTTGCTGCGTAATGTGGTTTTGTAACACGCCGAGACTGCGAATATCGCATTCTAGATGCTTGGTTTGCAGCGGGCTTGGCATTGTCAAGGGCTGGGCGGCAGCGGGGGTGTTGGTACGCGTCAGGTTGGTGCCTAGGGTAACAACATCAGCGCCGAGTGTATCAATCAGCGTAGACAGCCAAATGCCGGTAAACCCACCGCCCCCTGTGATCAGTATTTTGCGGTTTTCACAGAGTGCATTCAGTTTTGTTAGAAACGATGTGTGGTGCGGATTTACCATGTTTTCCACGGCGCTTTCCCTGATGCCCACAGGCTGTTCAAATGATTGAATTCGGTGGGTGTATCCATTGGCATCCAAAACCCGTCATGGCGAAAAATACCCATTTTGCCGTCGGCAGCGATTTTGGGCAAGGCTTCAACCTCGAACACCATATCTGAGCGATCTTCTACATAGCCGCGCACAAAATCGGTATCGACCACCATATAACCGCCGGAAATATAATCGCCGCGTGTTTGCGGCTTTTCTTTGAAACAGGTCACTTTATCGCCTTCCAGCTCTAACGCGCCAAAACGGGCGGCGGGTTGCACGCCACTAACAGTAAGGCCGTTGCCGGATTTTTGATGGCTTTCAACCAGATCCGCATAGGGAATGTTGGAAAGGCCATCGCCGTATGTCAAAACAAAATGTTCGGCGTTGACATAGGGCAAAGCCCGCGCAACCCGAGCGCCTGTCATGGCTTCTATTCCGGTATCCACCAGCGAAATCTCCCAATCCAGCATTTCATCCGGCCCGCGATCGTGGCGCGGGTGATACTGAACGGCGGGGGCTTCTCCGGCGCCCTTGAAGCGGATTGTCAGATCATTGTTGATGGTTGAGTAATTCAAAAAGTAGTCTTTGAATTCCTGTTGTTTCCACCCGAGGCACAAAATGAAACGTCTAAAACCCGCCTGATGAAAGCCACGCATGATATGCCAAACGATGGGGTGATTTCCAATCGGCAGCATGGGCTTGGGCAGGGTTTCGGAAACGCTTCCGATTCTGGTGCCCTTGCCGCCGCAAAGGATCATCACAGGGATATCAGCGGGTTTCAGAGAATTGCTCATATCAGGTGCTCTTTTCTGTTGGTTGCGGCGCTGGCTTGGGACCACCACCCAGCGTTTCCATGCCATCGGGCAAATGCGCGGCACGCCCGTGGCTATAGGGATCATCATACATTTCGGCGATGGTGGGGGGGGCAAGCCCGACGGTGTCCCAAATAATGAAATTGGGGCGGCCTTTGACTTCTAGGAATATTTTCGCAAGATATTCGCCATAAATTCCAAGCATGGTGAAAAGCAGGGAAGCAACAATCAAATTAATAAACACCAGCGTGAGATAGCCCGGAAAGTTTGCCCCCCACAGGACGGTGGCCAAAAGCTGGTAGATACCGAAAATCACCGTAATCAAGGCAAACATAAATCCGGTAAAAAGCGTTAAACGCAAGGGCGCAACACTAAAAGAAAAAATGCCGTTCAAGCCTTCTTCGATAAGATCACCCAAGGGCGCTTTGCTTTCGCCGGCATAACGGGGCGGGCGAATGAATTTCACCCCCGCAACACTAAAGCCCGACCAAACCGACATCGCGCGGGTAAATCTGTTATTTTCGCCCAAGCGGTTCATCGCGATCGCGACGCGCCGATCAATAAGGCGAAAATCGGTTACATCGCGCGGAATTAGATCATTGGTAAGCCAATTTACAAACTTGTAATAAACTGCGGAAATGGATTTTTTCCAAATTGGTTCGCCTTCGCGTTTCTCAATCACGCCGTACACGATTTGAAACCCTTGTTCCCATTTTTCGATAAACTCGGGGATCAGTTCGGGCGGATCCTGTAGATCGGCATTCATGATGATCACTGCATCACCACTGGCCAGGCGCAGCCCCGCCATAACGCCGCCATCGGCCATGAAATTACGTGATAAGCGAATGGCTTTGATTTCGGGATGATCGGCGTGCAAGCGTTGCAAAATTTCCCAGCTTTCGTCTTTGGAGCCATTTTCGCTAATGATGATTTCCCATTCGTATTGTGGCAGGCCTTTGGCCATTTCAAGCAGTCGCTCACACAATACCGGCAGATTTTCGGCTTCGTTCCACGCCGGAGATACAATGGATATTTTTTTCATTTGTCTGCATTCTTAGATTGGATTTCAAACCCGTGACAATTGGTTTAAATTGTTAGTGTTCCCGTTGTGCAATCGCGAGGATGTTTCCAAGCGGTATGGCGATCTGGATTTTGCCTAAAATTCCGAACCGTAAATTTCGCAAGCCAACAACCTCGCCGATCATTTGCAATAAGCCGCCCAGGTTGATGTGATTGCGGGTGCTTTTAATTTTCACATTCCCGAAACCAGCAGAAACAAGCGCGGTTTTGAGGGTTTTCTTGTTGTATAGCTGTGGGTGTTGGGCGTGATAGGCAGGCCAGAATTTCCCCATCAAACGCGCAATCAACGAGTGCTGATTATGGGTGACAATCATGATCTTTCCGTCCGGCAGCATTTTTTGCGCAATGCCTTCCAGCATCTCTTGTGGTTTGGCAAGGTGGTCTAGCACATGGATAAGGATAGCCATCGAAAACGGCCCCTCTACATTGTCGACAGACAAGTCACTTGAAATGGAAATGGGTTTGTTCACCGGCAAGTCGTTCAGGGCTTGGTGTGCGGCGGTGTTTGGCTCAACAAAGCTGTATCCGGTGAAATTGGATTGGTTCAATGTTGCAATGGATTTCAGCTCGTGCACAAACATGCCGATGTCGGGGCCGATCTCAAGATATCGTCCGCCGCTTGGCACGCCGCTTTTCAAGGGGTGCGCATAGCCAAGTTGGGTTTTACTGCGCGCCGATTCATCAATCATTTCCATGTTATCCGCAAGCCCCGCATAAAGGGCGCCAAGGGTGGCATCATTCGGGAATACTTCGGCATAGATCATCTCGCAGCCGGTGCATTTTGCGTAGGGAAATCTGGGGGCGGCTTTGCCCTCATCACCCCAATGCGCTTTTAGCCAAGCGAATTCGATGCTTGAGGGATCGTTGATCGGGGTGATATTTTCCAGCCCAAAACGGCCATCGATATACCGTTCTTTTTTATCAGAACCACATAAAGGGCAGGGGCGAAGCGCGCTTGAATGTTTCGGGGTCATTTTGGGTAAATGCGATCTTTGGTTAAAGGTATTTTTGCAGATTATGGCATGATTTCCCTATCGGAGGAAGCCTGTTTAGATGCCGTGAACAATTTATTGGATATTTCTATCTTTGCTTTCAGGGATCGGCTATTCCAGAAAGCAAAAAAATGAATGGAGCCGGATATGACCCTGAGTTATCGCAATGATTTTACGCTTTTTGCGATGCTTGTTCTTCTTAAATACGGGGTTATGTTTTTGCTGACCGGCAGCTTTTATGCGCCAGTTCATGACAATCTGGATTCTGATGTGGTTTATTCTGTTGTTGCTGGCGATTTCTGGCGCAGCGGATTTGATCCGGCTGTGTTTGATGTGTTTGCCGGAGGCAGCACGAAATGGTATTATTATACGCAGTCTTTCAGCCCACAAACCATATTTTACACGATCTTTTCACCCCAAATTGCCTATCTGCTGAATGAATTGCTGGGATTGATCATCGCCTATGCCGGTATGCGTTTGTTGTTGGGGGAATTGATCGGAAACCATAAATCCGCCCGCCTGTTTGCCTGCCTGTTTGCGTTCTCGATTTCATTTTCAACCTATGGATTGGGCCTGCACGGCGCGCCATATTTATTGTGGTTGATGTTTCGGGCGCGAGGAATGAATTGGCTCGCGTGGGGTTTTGTTGTGTTGCTGGGGCTGTCGTCAAATCTGGCGATGCACGGGGTTTTCCTGCCCGGTGTGCTGATTGCATTGCTGTTGATGACCCGCCACAAAGTAAACGTTTCAAGGGCAATCCTGATTACCATCGTTTATGTTGCTATGACGGCCGTGCAATCTGGCGGCATTATCTATGCCATTCTTATGGACGAGCCATCGCACCGTACCGCATGGCCTTTGATCACATCGCTTGCTTCACCGTCAAAAATAGTAAGCGAAATCACCGAAAGCATCTTGATTTTAGACAAAAGCTATCACGCGATATATTTGCCCGGTATTTTTGTGTTGTTCTGGCTTGTGGCAGGTTTCACAAGCAAGGGTTCCGGGATAAAACGCGCCACGTTCTGGGCGTTTTTGTTTCTGTTCTTTGTTGGCGCTTCCAGCGCGTTCCTGCCCGCCTATATCGAATATATCCCAAGCGCGCTGCGATCCATTCAGTTTGAACGGCTGGGTTTGTTTTCGATTGTTGTTTTTGTCTGTTTGGCAGCGATGATTCACGCCAATTCCCGCGCCCGTTTGGCCCGCGGATTTCTATGGGTCGGGTTCTGGATGTATGTGGTTATCGTTGGTTTGGCCTCTACGGGGCTAAACCCTTCGAATTTGGAAAAATCCCTTACACCGGCCCAATTGGCGCAGGCAAAACAATTGTTTAGGGCGAAAGAATACAAACGCATTCTTTCTAATGAATTTTTCGGCGAAAACGGTATCAACCCTGCATCGTTTATCAAAGGCATCCCGACGTTTGAAAACCACTTTAGGCCGGCGTATTTTGCCTGTCTCAAAGATAGGCTGCCAAAGGGGCGGGTTTTGTCGATCGGATTGGATCCGATGATCGCGCCTTATCACGGGAGCAGTGTGATTGACGGATACCACAATTTTTATCCGCTCAGCTACAAACAAGAATTCCGCGATGTTATTGCCAACCAGATCGCAGGCTCTGAACGGGATTTAGCGTATTATGATGATTGGGGCAGCCGATTGATTTCGTTTGTGATAAACCCTGATGAGCTAAAGATTGATTTTAACGCGGCGAAAAAACTGGGCGCAACGGTGGTTCTCTCCGCGTTTCCGTTGCAAGATAAAAACTTGAGTGCTTTAGCCCCGCAATGTTCCGAACAAGGGGGCCTCTATGCGTATAAAATCAGCGCGCCTTAGAAAGTGATGATTTCTTTTTCGGTGACGATCGCGTCAAGCGGTTGATCTGTGGCTTCAAGGGGCAGGTTTTCGGCCTCCTGCGCTGCATAGGCGTATCCTATGGCGATGGTTTCACGGCGTTCGCGCAGCATTTCCAGCGTGCGGTCGTAAAAGCCGCCGCCATATCCCAATCGCCCGCCTTGCCGATCAAAAGAAACCAATGGCACAATCAATACTTCTGGTTCCAGCCATGCACCGGACGCGGGGATTTTTGCGCCAAATTCACCCGCGATCATTTTGCAATCCAGCGTCCATTGACGAAATTTTAGAGGTGCGGCTTTGGCTTCAATCACCGGCACTGTTACAAACCCCGTTGTTGCCATTTTTGCCATCACGGGCAACGGATCAATTTCGGTTTGAATCGGCATATACCCCGAGATTGTTTTGCCTTGCAGGGGTTCCAAAACCTCGAACAATCGGGCCTGCGCTACGGTTGGATTTATAGCAGAATGCGCTGCTTTACGACGCGCAAAAGCCGCTTTGCGCGCTGCCGCTTTGATTTCGTCAGGTGTTGTCATAATAAAATTACCCCCGCCAAACCAAGGAACACTAGAAACCCGACAACATCGGTAACAGTGGTGACAAACGCGCCAGAGGCTAGCGCGGGGTCAACGCCCACTTTTTCAAGTGTTACAGGCACCACAACGCCTGCCAGACCTGCGACAAACAAATTCACGATCATCGCCATGCCAATCACCACACCCAGCATAGGAAGCCCCGACCAAACGCCCACAACCGCCCCCATAAGCACGGCAAATATCAATCCGTTGATCAAGCCCACAAAGGCTTCGCGCCGGATCACCCGCCACAGGTTGGCCGAGGTTAAATCTTTGGTGGCAATGGCGCGCACCGCCACCGTTAGGCTTTGGGTGCCCGCGTTGCCGCCCATTGAAGCCACGATGGGCATCAGGGCCGCCAGAATAACCAAGGACGAAATCGTTGTCTCGAATTTCGAAATCACATAGGCGGAAAATAACGCGGTAAACAAATTCACAAACAGCCACGGGAACCTGCGTTTTACAGTGCTGATCACCCGATCCGTCAGGCTGCTTTCACCGCCGATACCGGCGAGCCGCATGATGTCTTCTTCGTGTTCTTCGTCCAGAACAACCATCGCATCATCGATGGTAATCACCCCGACCAGACGATTGTTTTTATCCACCACAGGCGCGGAGATCAGGTGGTATTGATTAAACGCATAGGCCACGTCTTCTTCGGGTTGATCAACAGATATTGTGCGGAAACTTTCTTCAACAATATCAACAAGTTTGGTGTTGCGCGGGGTGCCCAGAATTTTCCCCAGCGTTACATATCCGGTGGGCCGTATTTTAGGATCGACAAGGATCATATGATAGAATTCTTCGGGCAAATCATCGCGATTACGCATGTGATCAATCGCTTCGCCCACCGTCCAGTGTTCAGGCCCGATCACCACTTCGCGTTGCATCAAACGCCCGGCAGAATCTTCGGGATAGGCGAGGGATTGTTCTACCGCGACACGTTCGGAATCCTCCAAAACACCAAGGATGGCTTTCTGATGCGGGCTATCCATATCCTCAAGCAGATCAACCACATCATCGGATTCAAGATCCCGCACAACCTCGGCCAATTCCTCGGGGCCAAGTGCGGCAATCACTTCTTCGCGCAGGCTTTCGTCAAGCTCGGACAGAACTTCGCCTTCCATTTCGCCTTTCCAAAGGCGCATCAAGGCGCGGCGTTCACGGGGGCTGATTTGTTCCAGTAGATCGGCAATATCGGCAGAGTGCAGCGGCTCTAGCAGATGTGTCAGATCAAGTGAGTTTTGTTGGTCGACGGCTTCAAGAACGCGGTCGATCAGCTGTTCGTCAAGCGTGAAATCTTTTTCAATACCATCCGGGTTTTCAATGTTATCATCATACATCGCGCAACTTTCCCTTATGGCTTTGGGTAATTTTGCACACCATAAACAATCCGGCTCCACAACAACAGAACAAAGGTGATTTACCTGATGAAAAACTTCGACTAGGCTAAAGCGTTGAAAATCGAAAGGTCTCCATGCCCCAATCCTATCTTCTTCTTGGTCAGACATTGGCCTTTGCTGCCGATCCGTTTCATACGCCGATTGATCAGGCCGCGCGGCATCTTACCCATGGGGCTGTATTGATTGAAGGCGGAAAAGTGGTAGATCATGGCCCTGCCGATCGCCTGCGCAAAAAACATCCGCAGGCTAAAATCAGGGATTACGGCGATAAGTTGATCACCGCAGGATTTGTCGATGCGCATGTGCATTTCCCCCAAACCGCGATCATCGCCAGCTGGGGCAAGCGCCTGATTGATTGGCTGAACACCTACACATTTCCCGAAGAAACCCGATTTGATGATCCTGATTATGCCCTTGAAATTGCGGAGCGGTTTTTCGATCTCAGCCGTGCCAACGGCACCACCACGGCGGCCAGTTTTTGCACCATTCATCCCAACAGCGTTGACGCGTTTTTCCAAACAGCCGCCAAACGCAATCAACGGGTTGCGGCAGGGAAAACCTGTATGGATCGCAATGCCCCCGACGGGCTGCGCGATAGCGCCCAATCCGCCTATGACGATAGCAAAGCTTTGTTGGAAAAGTGGCACGAAAAAGGGCGCGCCACATATGCGATCACCCCGCGCTTTTCACCCACCTCAACCCCCGAGCAATTGGAGGCCTTGGGCACGCTATGGGGCGAAAACCCAACCTGCTTGATGCAAACCCACTTATCTGAACAGCAGGATGAAATCGAATGGGTGAAATCCCTGTTTCCCGACGCCCGCGATTATCTGGACACCTACGAGAGGTTTAACCTGATCGGCGAAAGAGCGGTGTTTGGCCATGCCATCCATCTGACAGCGCGTGAAAAAAGCCGCTTGCTGGAAGCCGGCTCTGCCCTTGTGCATTGCCCCACATCCAACACATTTATCGGCTCGGGCCTGTTTGATATGGGCGGCCTTATGGCGGCGGGGCAGCGGGTGGGATTGGCCACAGATATCGGCGGTGGATCCTCTTTTTCGATGCTGCGCACCATGGCGGCAGCCTATGAAATCGGGCAGCTGAATCATACCCCCATTCACCCTGCCCAGCTGTATTGGCTGGCGACGATCGGCAGTGCACGCGCGTTGCGGCTGGATGACAAAATTGGCAATCTGGCCATCGGGATGGAGGCAGATATGATCGTTCTGGATCTGGCCTCAACCCCTGTGATTGCACAGCGTGCCAACCGCGCCACAGATTTCTGGGAGGCGCTGTTTCCCACAATCATGATGGGGGATGATCGTGCCATTGATGCTGTTTGGATTGCGGGTGTTGAACAATCGCGATCCTAGATCGTGTCTAAAGCCTGTTCGATATCGTTGATCAAATCGTTCACATCCTCAACCCCGACAGACAGGCGCAACAGATTTGGCGCAACCAATGAGTCAGGCCCCTCAACCGTTTTGCGATGCTCTATCAGGCTTTCCACCCCGCCAAGTGACGTGGCCGGAAAGAACAAATGGGTGCGGCTGGCGGTGTTGCGCGCCGCCTCTTCGCCGCCTGTTAGCAACAGCGACATCATTCCGCCAAAGCCGTGTTTCATTTGCCGTTTGGCAATCTCGTGCCCGGGGTGGGACGGTAGGCCGGGATAAAGCACCGCGTCGATTTTGGGATGATTTTCAAAATGGGTGGCAATGGCCAGCGCGTTGGTGCTGGCGCGTTCAAACCGCAGATAAAGCGTGCGCATACCACGGATCAGCAACCATGCCTCGAACGCGGCCATGGTGGTGCCTTGCATTTTGCGCACCTGGGTCAGTTCATCCAGCAGTGCACCTTCTTTGGCGATGGACAAAACGCCGCCTGTAATGTCGGAGTGGCCATTCAGGTATTTGGTGGCGGATTGAAAGGCAATATCCGCGCCAAGCGCAAGCGTATCCAGCGTAACGGCGGGCGATACCGTGCAGTC
>CAMZKY010000329.1 GCA_947311455.1 uncultured Marinosulfonomonas sp.
AACCACAACAGCGATCATCTCACGCTCAAGTTTGGTTAGCCCGCTATCGGCCAGCATCAGATCATTATAAAGCGCAGCAAAGCTGTTAAGTTTGTCGATATCAAACGCATAGGCCTGCAAAACATTCGGGATTAGCCCCAGCTTTTCGGTGCAAATGTCAAAGTATTTTTGCGTCGCCTCGGGCAACGGGTCAACCATCGGAAGGTCAAGCGCGGTGGGTTGGGTTTTATCTGTCATGCCTGTGTCACCCTTTGTGGGCTGATTTTCTATAATGATAGTTTCCCACATTTTTCATTCCTAGGGAAGTATAGAGCGCGTTTGCAGGGGAATTTTCGCGCACGCAGATCACGGAAAACGCTGTGGCCCCATGATTTTGTGCCCATATAGCGGCAACCCCCATGATGTTGTTGGCGACACCTTGCCGACGATGCGCAGAAACCACCTCGAGCGCGTGCAACATGGCGGTTTTTCCGTGAATTGCCACATAAGCACAGCCTGCCGCGCGGTCATTTTCGCGGGCGAGGATGCATGTTTTAGGGGTTTGGGCGCGTTCCATCACCGCTTGCCGAGCGGGGCCGATGCCGCTTTCTGTCCAGATTTCACGGGCAATTTCCAAGGGCGGCCAGATCGGAAATGCGGCAAGGCGTGCGGGGTTCAGGGCGGTTAGGGTTTCGATCGGGCAATGATACATGATCACCGGATCGTGAAAGGTATAGCCGCGCGATTCTAGCAATGCATCAAGTGCCTGATCGCTTTGACGCAGCATAAAAAGCGGGGGTTGGCCGATATCACGCAGGGCCTTTTCGGCAATGGTAATATCATCATCCGTTACGTCACCAATGGGGGTGGCTGATGAAACCCGCTGTCCACCGCCGGCGCCATCACGAATGATCCAGTTGCCGATTTGTGTGGCGTGGGCGGCGGGCCATGTGGCTTCGATTACGTTGAATATTTCGGATTGCAGGCTCATGATACTAATTCCGCAAGTTTGGATTCAAGTTCATTCAGCACAGTTTCCAGCCGGTCCATATCCGGCCCGCGCGCCACGATGTTGCTGCCGTATTTTCCGTCACGGTTAAACGGGTAAGACCCCAGCGAAATATCGGGGTTTGCCTGTGCGATTTCACCCAAGGGTTTGGCGATCCGGCTTTCGGGGAACATCAGGCACAAGGTTTGGCTTAACAGGGGCGTGCCCCCCGTCAGGGTTGGCAACAAAGATGTTACCATCGCCTTGAACACCGATGGCACCCCCGCCATAACATGCACGTTTTCAAGGGTGAAACCGGGGGCGATGGATACCGGATTTTCAATCAATGTGGCCCCCTGCGGTATGCGCGCCATGCGTAGGCGTGCAGCGGTTATGTCGGCGTTTTTGGCCTCGTAAAATTCGGTTAACAAAGCGCGAGCATCATCGCGAATATCTATCGGCACTCCAAAGGCCGCAGCGATACAATCGGCGGTGATGTCGTCATGGGTTGGGCCAATCCCGCCCGAGGTGAAAAGATGCGTGTGGGCGGCGGACAATTCGCGCACCGCATCAGTGATGGTTTGGGCATCATCCGGCACCACACGTACCTGTTTCAGATCAATACCATGGGCTGTCAGTTCGCCAGCCAGAAAATGGGTGTTGGTGTCTTGGGTTCGGCCTGACAAGATCTCGTCTCCGATGATCAGAATGGCCGCTGTTGGGTTTGGCATTGTCATTTCCTTGTGGCGTGGTCGGGAATTGTATAGGCCTGATCCCATGCAGTTTCAAACCCCCCTGATCCCCGCCATCCTGATCCGTCGATATAAACGGTTTTTGGCAGATTGCCGCCTGCCGGACGGGCGCGAAGTGGTGGCGCATTGCCCGAACCCCGGCTCGATGATGGGCCTAAAGGACGAGGGCCTGCAGGTTTGGCTGGAACCCAATGATGACCCGAAGAAAAAGCTGAAATATGGCTGGCGTTTGGTTGAGTTCCCGAATGGGCATTTTGTCGGAATTGACACGGCGGTTCCGAACAAAGCGGTCAAGGCCGCGTTGATTGCAGGGCAGGTTAAGGAACTTGCCGCCTATAAAACCGTGCGACCAGAAGTAAAATACGGCAAAAACAGCCGCATTGATTTTTTGCTGACACAAGACGGATTACCGGATTGTTATATCGAGGTAAAATCGGTGACCTTGATGCGTGAAAAAGGGCTGGCAGAGTTTCCCGATAGCGTAACCGCGCGCGGGGCTAAACATTTGAATGAACTTGAAAAAATGGTGGCACAGGGGCATCGTGCGGTGATGTTGTATCTGGTGCAACGCACCGATTGCGACCGCTTTGATTTAGCGCGTGATATTGATCCGGCCTATGGTGCCGCCTTTGAAAAGGCCTTGCAAAACGGGGTTCAGGTGATGTGCATTTCGACCAAAATCACCCCTGAAGGTGTGTGGCTGGATCAACAGATCAAACTGGACTGGTAGTTTTTATAAACCTGTATTATCTAGGCGCCAACAAACAGGAGAATTACCGTGACAGACTCACGCGGGCGAGTGACCAAAGACGGCATCAGAATTTACGAACAATCCGATTTTGCTGGGATGCACAAGGCCGGCAGATTGGCGGCGCAGTTGCTGGATGAATTGATCCCGATGGTGGTGCCCGGTGTGACGACGGGTGAGCTGGACAAATACATCACCGACCGCGTTGTCCAAGAAGGTGCGGTGTCGGCAACCATCGGTTACAAAGGCTATAAACACGCCACCTGCATCAGTGTAAATCACGTCGTGTGCCACGGTATCCCCGCCGAAAAGCGCCTGAAAAACGGCGATATCGTCAACATCGATATCACCGTGATTGTGGACGGCTGGTTTGGCGATACAAGCCGCATGTATGTGGCCGGTAAACTGGGCCGCAAGGCGGAACGGTTGATCGACATCACCCATGAATCACTGATGCGCGGCATTGCCATGGTGAAACCCGGAAATACCTTTGGCGACATCCGCCATGCCATCCAGAGTTACGCCGAAAGCCAGCGCACAAGCGTGGTGCGTGATTTTTGCGGTCACGGCCTTGGACGTGTGTTCCATGCCCCGCCCAATGTGCTGCATTACGGACGCGCGGGAACCGGTGCGGTTCTGGAAGAAGGGATGATTTTCACCATCGAGCCAATGATCAATCTGGGCCGCCCTGAAACCAAGGTTTTGGCTGATGACTGGACGGCAGTCACCCGCGACAAATCCTTGTCAGCGCAGTTTGAACATTCCATTGGGGTAACGGCAGATGGATGCGAAATCTTTACCCTTTCACCAGCAGGGAAATTCCATCCCACCTATGGGTAATCCGCAACCTCCAGTATCGTAATCCATGTTTCGCCGTAGCGGCGTTGATCCTGTAGATCAAATCCGTGAGGTGCATATTGCGCGGTATTTTCTTCCCATATTATCAAGGCGTTATCAGAAATCCATCCACCCGCCATTGCCGAAGTTAGCGCCTGTTTTCCAAGGTCTTTGCCATAGGGCGGGTCAAGGAAGACCAGATCGCAAGGTGCATCCTGATTAGCTGACAATTTGGTGGCGTTACTTGTCAGGATCTTGGTGGTATCGCGATCACGCCGCGTTAATTTGATATTTTCGCGCAGCAGTTTTTGGGCCGTGCGCCCACCATCGACAAAGGTGCAATGGGCCGCGCCACGCGATAGGGCCTCAAGCCCCAAGGCCCCCGTTCCGGCAAATAGATCAAGCACCCGCGCCCCAACAATCGGGTTGCCATAGGCCCCGCCCAGCAGCACCGAAAACAGGCTTTCGCGCACACGATCCGAGGTGGGGCGCAGATGGGCCTTGCTGTCGCCTTTGCCCACCGAGGCAAGTTTCAAACCACGTTGGGCACCGGCAATAATTCTCATGCTTTTA
>CAMZKY010000330.1 GCA_947311455.1 uncultured Marinosulfonomonas sp.
GATCAAAGCGCTGGTGCTTGAGGCACCTTATACCTCGATCCCCGATGTGGCCGCGCATCTTTATCCGCGCCTTGCCGCCTATACCGATATCCTGACCGACACCTATCCCAGCCTTGAGACCATCGGTAGTGTCAAAACCCCGCTTTTGATCCTGCATGGCACCAATGATCAACTGATCCCCATTGAACAAGGCCGCCAATTATTCGCTGCCTCGCCCGCCAAGGATAAAACATTCTATCCGGTGAAAAACGCCGGTCACACCAGTGTTTGGCAGCCTGACGCGCAAAAGGTGCTTTACCGCTTCCTTGATCGCTTTTAAGCGGTTTGATAGAATGGGGTCACACCACTGAAGCAGAAGGAACAGACGATGACGATGCTGAGACATGTTTTCACCCTTGCCGCCGTTCTGTGCGCCCTGCCCGTATGGGCCGAACAATCCAAGCCGGCAGCACCAGCAACCATGTCGATCAATTTATTCGAGGCCAAAGCCACCCTTGCCATGCCACCGTGGGTCAAGGGGGCTGATGTTGTCGGGCAATCGGAAATCTTTAACCAGCGTGGCAAAGGCGGCGGTGGGCGTAAAGCCTTCATTCAGGAATTCATCCCCAAAGGCCAGAAATTCGAAAGCTGGCGCGAGATTTACGCGATCCTTGCCGAAACACCGTATCGCAAGGGGGTGAAATCCTATCGCAAAATCGTGGATGCGCCATTCAAAAAAGCCTGCACCAATTTTGATACGCTAACCCTTTTGGATAAACCCGAGGCCCATGTGTATCTGATTTTCTGCCCGTCTTACAAAGCCACCCCCACGGTGGGCGAAATGGCGGTGATGGCGATTTGGAAATATGAAAACACCATCATGCGATTTTATTACGAGGTGCGCGGCAAGGCCTTTCCGAAATTCACCAAAGATATCGATATCCGGCTTTTGCCGATGACCCAGAAAAACATGAACTACGCGGTAAAATACCTAAGCGGAATCCGGCTTGAGGCCAAGTAAAGCAGGCCGCGCCCAATCAGATTGGGCATTCACTCATCAGGCCGAGGCAGCGCCTGCACAGCAGCTGCGTTCGCCCTGACGGGTGACTTCAGTTTGGGGTAATATGCTCTAACCCGCCATAAAATTTGCCATACGCTTGCCATACGCTTGCCATACGTTTGCCATACGTTTGCCATACAGTGTTTTTGGGCTGTCAGGCCTCGTTATTATCGGATTGGGTGCCGTATTTCTGGATCAATTTTCCCTGCGTCAAAACAAAAGCAAAAATTGCAATTGTCAGGCCAAAAGCAAAGTTTCCATCATGATGATCCGTCAGTAAGAAAAGACTTTTGTAAAGCACGGCTAGGAACGCGAAAAAACCCTATTTATCAAATCGATAACCCAGCAGCCGCAATGCATTGATCGTCACCAAAACCGTCGCGCCAGTGTCGGCTAGAATGGCCATCCACAGGGATGTCATGCCCAGCAACGTGGTCACCAGAAACACCGCCTTAAGCCCAAGCGCGATGATGATGTTTTGGTGGATATTTTTCATTGTGGCCTGCGAAAGCGCGATCAAATTCGGCACGTCCTGAACCCGTTCATGCAACAGCGCGGCATCGGCAACCTCAAGCGCCACATCGGTGCCGCCCCCCATGGCGATCCCGACATCGGCGCGCGCCAAGGCAGGTGCATCATTGATCCCGTCGCCAACCATGGCAATATCGCCGTCCGCCTTTAGGGTTTCGATCAAGTTCAATTTATCTTCGGGCAGTAACTCTGCTTTAACTTCAATACCTAATTCCTGTGCCAACGCCCCCCCGGCGCGGGCGTTGTCGCCGGTTAACATCACAGCTGACACATTCAGGTTTTTTAGCGATGTGATGGCCGATTTAGACCCATTGCGTAATTCATCCCGCAATGCAATCACGCCAAGCGCAACGCCATCAGCAACGACAATCGCCACAGTTTTACCAGCGCTTTCCAACCGGGAAATCTGCATAGTCTGGGCCGCACCTAAATTGGTTATTTCAACCGCAAAACGCGGGGAGGCAACAACCACATCCACCCCGTGAACCACCGCTTGCACCCCCCGCCCACTGAGCGCTTTGGCCTCGGAAATCATCGAGATCTCCACGTTTTCCACTTTGGCCTTTTCAACAATCGCCACGGCCAAAGGATGGCTCGATCCCGCTTCAACCGACGCCGCTAGGCCCAGCATCCGTGATGTTTCTCCGCTAAACACCACCACATCCGTTACCATGGGGGTGCCGCGTGTCAGGGTTCCGGTTTTGTCAAACGCAACCCGTTTAACCTTGCCGATCGCCTCAAGCACAGCGCCGCCCTTGATCAACATGCCATTGCGTGCCGCCACCGATATGCCCGAGGTAATGGCCGCAGGGGTGGACAAAACCAATGCACAAGGGCAGCCGATCAGCAAAATTGCCAAGCCTTTGTAGATCCAGACGGTTTGATCCGCGCCAAACATAAGCGGCGGCAAAAATGCCACCAGTGCCGCCACCAAAAACACCATCGGCGTATAATATGTGCTGAAATTATCAATAAAGCGCGCGGTCGGCGCTTTGCTGGCTTCGGCGTCTTCAACCATTTGCAAAATCCGCGCGATCATATTGTTTTGCGCCGATTTCGTCACCTTGATGTGCAGCACCCCATCGGCAGTGATCGTTCCGGCATAAACGTCATCGCCCACCGTTTTACGACGCGGCATCGATTCACCCGTCACCGCGGCCTCGTCCACCGCAGATTGCCCTTGGGTGATCTCACCATCCGCAGGCACACGCCCACCCGGGCGCACCTCGATCATATCGCCGATTTCCAAGCTCTCGGCGGGCACTTCGCGCACGATATCGCCAACCACCAAAAACGCGGATTTTGGGACCAAATCAGTCAACGCCTTGACCGAACTGCGCGCCTTGGCGGCCGCCACCATTTCCAGCAATTCGCCGATCAGAAACAGGAACACCACAACCGCGGCTTCTGCGGCCTGATCAATCGCAATCGCCCCAACCACAGCCACGGAAACAAGCGTTTCAATGGTAAAGGGCTGGCCTGCAATCCCGCTAAGAACTGCTTTTTTCGCCAATGGATACAAGGCAATCAACGCTGCCGCCGAGAACACATAAAACGCATAGGTGGGCAGAATGAAAGACAATCCCACCGCAATCGCAAGCAGCACGCCCGAAAACAAAACCAGCCGCCCTTTGCCCGTTTGCCACCACGCCACAGGCCCCGCATCGGGCGCGTCAGGCTTCACGATTTTATAGCCCAGTTTTTGAATGGCACGTTCAACA
>CAMZKY010000331.1 GCA_947311455.1 uncultured Marinosulfonomonas sp.
GGAAATGACGGGCGCCAAATACCATGCCGACAATCTATCCACCGCCGCCGCCCTGCCCGCCTTGCAACGCGCCAAAGACGCAGGGCTGGATGTGACGGCGGGCGTGTCGATCCATCACCTGACATTGAACGAACTCGACGTTGCCGATTACCGCACCTTTTTCAAAGTCAAACCACCCCTGCGCAGCGAAGATGATCGTTTGGCCATGGTCGAGGCCGTGGCCAGCGGGCTGATTGATGTGATTTCATCCATGCACACACCGCAAGATGAGGAAAGCAAACGCCTGCCATTTCAGGAGGCCGCATCAGGCGCTGTGGCATTGGAAACCATCCTGCCCGCCGCGATGCGCCTGTATCACGCCGGCGCGCTTGATCTGCCCACTTTGTTTCGTGCCATGTCCCTGAACCCCGCCAAACGGCTAGGGCTTGAAACAGGGCGGTTAACCATAGGGGCACCTGCCGATTTGGTGCTGTTCGATCCCGATGCGCCGTTTGTGATGGATCGTTTCAAACTGCAATCCAAATCCAAAAATACCCCGTTTGATGAACAGCGTATGCAGGGGCGGGTTTTGGCCACCTATGTGAACGGTGAATGTATTTACGAAAGGGGAGCGTAATGCCCCAAATTATCAACACATACCCAACGTTCGCATTGGTGGCGATGCTGGCTTATCTGCTTGGGTCAATCCCGTTTGGCATAGTGATTGCCAAAATTATGGGCCTTGGAAATCTGCGCGACATCGGATCGGGTAATATCGGGGCCACCAATGTGCTGCGCACCGGAAACAAAACCGCCGCTGTGTTGACGCTAATTTTTGACGCTGGCAAAGGCGCGGCAGCGGTTTTGATCGCACGCGCTATGTTGGGTGAAGACGCGGCGCAAATTGCAGGGTTGGCCGCCTTTTTAGGCCATCTATTCCCAATCTATCTAAAATTCAAAGGCGGCAAAGGCGTTGCTACTTTTGTCGGGTTGGTATTGGCGCTGTCTTGGCCTGTGGGCCTTGCCACCTGTGCAACGTGGCTGCTGACGGCACTGATTATGCGAATCTCTTCAATGGGTGGGTTGATGTCTGCCGGGCTTACACCCGTCTGGATGGTATTGCTGGGTTATAGCCAGGGTGTGGCGCTTGGGATCATCTTAACCATTTTGATCTATGTCAGGCACGCAGAGAACATCAAACGGATCAAAGCGGGAACAGAACCCAAAATCGGCAAAAAAAACTAGGTCTGGTAGGTCAAACTGTCCGGTCACGTATAATTTGCTTGTGATAGCGGCAATTCCGGTTATCCATGACGCACCAATGACTTAGGGCAAACAATGACAACAGAACAAAATCAACCCGCTTCCGCCACGATGCCATCCAACACCCGCGAATGGGTGCGCCATCTGGCCAAATACCGTGATCCCAAACTGGGGCGCAGCTTGTTTGAACTCGCAGCAACCGTCGTGCCGTTTCTGGCGCTTTGGGCGTTGGCGTGGTGGTCATTGTCGATCAGTTATTGGTTAACACTGGCGTTTTCGATGATAAGTGGCGTGTTCGTCGTGCGCCTGTTCATCATCCAGCATGATTGCGGACACGCATCTTATTTTAATAGCCGCAAAATCAACGATTGGGTTGGTCGGATCTTGGGGGTGTTCACTGTTACGCCCTATGACGTTTGGCAGCGCGCCCATACCATCCACCACTCCACATCCGGCAATCTGGATCGTCGTGAAATGGGCGATATCGATACAATCACAGTTGAAGAATACAAAGCCCTGACCCGCATGCAGCGGTTTAAATACCGGTTTTATCGCCACCCGATTATCCTGTTCGGTGTTGGCCCCAGCTATATGTTCCTATTGTCCAATCGCCTGCCCATGGGAATGATGAAATCCGGCGCAAAATACTGGTTTAGCGCCATGGGCACCAATATCGGCATTCTGGCCGTCCTGAGTGTGGTTTATTATTTTGGCGGATGGGCGCCGATCTTGCTAATCTTTTTACCCAGCATTGTAACGGGGGCCACAATCGGCATTTGGCTGTTTTATGTGCAACACCAATTTGAAGATACCTACTGGGATCGCGACGAAAACTGGAACCTGCACGACGCAGCGCTTGAGGGCAGCTCGCATTATGTTTTGCCTGAACCTTTGCAATGGCTGACCGGCAACATCGGTATTCACCATGTGCATCACCTGTATGGGCGCATCCCGTTTTATCGTCTGACCGAGGTTCTGCGAGATTTCCCCGTGTTGCGCGATGCGCAACGCCTGACAATCCGCGAAAGCTTTGCTTGTGTGAACATGCGCCTGTGGGATGAAAACTCCCGCCAGCTGATGTCGATGGACGAAGTTCACGCGAAATACGGCACGATTTAACGCTAAATCAAATGACCAAACCAAACCCCCGCGATACTTGTCGCGGGGGTTTTTTTATTGTCTCCCCTTTAGTTTCAGTTATTTCTGCTATTACAGAAATAACTGCAATAACTAACGCCAAGGAATTAAAGCCGATGAACCTAACCCCGCCATGCAAGATTTTATCCTTCATTGAGGTAAAATGGGCACCAAATAGGGTGTTAATCGCTCGGTTGCGCAAATTCATACGCTGTTGCACATCACCCCTGATCCAATCACCGCCGAGGAAATCTGTGATATCATGACCAATAATTCAGACCACCAACCTCAACACGTTAGACATCGGATTGATTTTGGGGCATTCTTTTATGCTCTCATTATCGCGCCAATATCAGTTGCAGTGCTTGGTTTCTGGATTCTTTTAATTCCGGTAATGGCACTACTTATCGGGGGGCTGCCCTATCTGCTTATCGGCGGCCCTATCATGGCGATTTTTCTGCGTTACCAAAAACCGACCATCGCCGGCTTTGCCTTACTTGGTGCCGTCGGAAACATTGCGGTATATGCCGTTGCAAGAATGGCTCTAAGCGCAGGATATATAACCACATACGCGTCCCTGATTGACTTTGTGTTTAAGTGGGGCATGATTTTTTCCCCAATTTGGACGGGCGTATTTGCCTATATCTACTGCCAGAATCTAACGTCGGAAAACGATCAGTCAAATATTGATCAATAGTTATATTCACCGTAAATCCTGGTCAAATCCCCGCCCCATTCGCCGTGGTATTTTTCCAGCAGCTCATCGGCAGGCACTTTGCCCTCATCCACACTGTCCATCAGCGAATTCAGGAAATGGCGTTCATCCGGCACCATCCCCCCCACGCCGGGTTTGGCGCGGGCTTTTAGGCCAGCTTCGGAAATTGCCAGAACTTCACGGGCCAGATCCTGCATTTTTACGCCGCCAACAACGGCCTGCAATCCGTCAACAGATGCGGCCACGCGCCATGCTTCGCGGGTTTCGGCGTCCCATCCTTTGGCCAAATCCCATGCCGCATCCAATGCGCCTTGATCATACATCAACCCCGTCCACATCGCAGGCAGCGCACACAAGCGCCGCCATGGGCCACCATCGGCCCCGCGCATTTCCATATATTGCTTGATCCGCGCCTCGGGGAAGCAGGTGGTCAGGTGGTCGGCCCAATCGGAAAGTGTGGGTTTTTCGCCCGGCAAGGCGGGTAAATCGCCTTTCAGGAAATCACGAAATGACATGCCTAAGGCATTGATATATTTACCATCCCGATACACAAAATACATCGGCACATCGAGCGCGTAATCAACATAGCGCTCAAACCCCATGCCGTCTTCAAACACAAACGGCAGCATACCAGTGCGCGATGCATCCAGATCACGCCAGATGCGCGAACGCCAGCTTTTATGGCCGTTCACCTTGCCCTCAAAAAACGGTGAATTGGCGAAAAGCGCCGTGGCCACAGGCTGCAACGCCAGCGCCACGCGGAATTTTTGCACCATGTCGGCCTCGGAACCGAAATCAAGGTTTACCTGCACGGTGCAGGTGCGATACATCATTTGTTTGCCGTGGGTGCCGACCTTGTCCATGTAATCGGTCATCAGTTCATACCGCCCTTTGGGCATCACCGGCATGTCTTCGTGTTTCCAGATCGGGGCCGCGCCAAGCCCGATAAACCTTACGCCGGCCCCATCGGCCACGGATTGAACTTCGCGCAGATGCACGTTCACTTCGTCACAGGTTTGGTGGATCGAACACAAGGGCGCACCGGATAATTCAAGCTGGCCGCCGGGCTCAAGGCTGATATTGGCGCCGTCTTTTTCAAGGCCGATGATATTTTCACCCTCTAAGACAGGATTCCACTGAAACTGATCGCGCAAGGCCTCAAGAACCGCCTTGATCGAATGGGTGCCTTCATAGGGCAGCGGTTTTTGCGTGCCTTTACGATAGCCGAATTTTTCATGCTCGGTGCCGATGCGCCAATCGTCTTTGGGCTTACATCCATCCTCAAGATACTGCGCTAATTGAGAATAATCTTCGATCAGGCCACCGCCGGATTGGGGAATAGACATCTGCGTTTCCTTGCTATGTTTTTTCAGTGTCGCGGATCATAGATTTGGGGTTTAAATATAGGGTTGTCAATGCAACTGATTGATTGATTTTTCCCAGATCACAACAGTTTGCGCGGATTTGGCATTCAGCGCCGCCAACATTTTTTCGGTTTCAATGCCTTTCAACACGTTAAACACATCAAACAACGTATCCGCCCGCGCCGCATTTACCGGAATAATCAACGGCGCATCGCCCCACACAGTAAGAACCCAATTATGAATGCCGTTGGCCGCCGGAACCAGCTCAACCCGCACCAAGGCCTCGATGGAAATCACCCCGCCTTGCATCGGGCCAAAATAGCTGACTTGGCGCTCATCCACCTGCACCACGCCAACGCCGTCTTTGCCACGGCGAAACCGCAAGCGCTGTAATCCGGCAAACAAAATCACCGCGCCGGCAATGGCAACGACAATCCAGAAAGCAAACACAAGGCCAAGGGTGGTAAAGCTTTTCCAAGCACCAAGCGCCGTAATGAAACCACCAATCAGCACCTCGCGCCATTTCCACAATAGAGCGCGGGTTTCGGGGCGAACAAAGCTCATAACCAATCCCCCAATGTGGATTGCCATAGCGCAAGCGCCGCCGCCGCCGCTGTATCCGCCCGTAAAATGCGTGGGCCAAGGCTTATTTTGGTGACAAAAGGCAGGGTGTTCAGGTGATCACGTTCACTGTCACTAAATCCGCCTTCCGGCCCGATCAGGATTGCCCATTTTTCAACGCCCTTTTGCGCCGTCAGAGTTTCCGCCGCACCCGCAAGGCTTTCATCACAAAACACCAGTTGGCGATCATCCGGCCAATTTGCCAGCATGGCTTCCAGTTTTACCAATTTATCCACCTCGGGCACATAAGTTGCCCCGCATTGCTCCGCTGCTTCCAGCGCTTGGGCCTGCATCCGGTCTTGGCGAATGCGATCAGAATTGGTGTAGCGTGTCGACACGGGGCAGATTTTTGCCGCGCCCAATTCCACGGATTTCTCCACGATAAACGCGGTTGGTGCCTTTTTAACCGGGGCAAATAACAGCCACACATCAGGCGGCATGGTTTGGGGCTTGGTTTGTTTCACACAGGTCAAAACTCCGCGCCGTTTTCCAGCGTCGGTTATTTCGGCCAGATATTCCCCATCGCGCCCGTTAAACAGCAGCACAAATTCACCGGCTTTGCGCCGCATCACCCCAAATAGATAATGCGCCTGATCGCGCTCCAAAGGAATGGTTTGCGCATCGGATAAATCTTGCGTTACACAGAGCCTGATTTTTGCGTTTTTCATGGACTCACACATATGCCCAACCCGCCCAAAGTTCCAGAGCAAGACGGCCAAGTTTCCGATGCCGTAAAAGGCAACTGGGTTGATGTGATCGCGCCCGCGTGGTCGCGCCCTTATTTGCGCCTGTCGCGCGCGGATCGCCCAATTGGCACATGGCTGTTGTTATTGCCCTGTTGGTGGGGCGTTTTGTTGGCCGCACTAAAGGGGCAGGATTTTAACCTGTTTGATCTGTGGATCATTGTGGCCTGTGCAGCAGGTGCATGGCTGATGCGCGGGGCCGGTTGCACATGGAATGACATCACCGATCGCAAGATTGACGCACAGGTCGAGCGCACGCGGTCGCGGCCAATTCCGTCAGGCCAAGTAAGTGTAAAAGGCGCGTTGGTCTGGATGGGCTTGCAGACTCTTGTTTCGGCAGCCATTCTTTTGACATTCAATCTAAACACCATCTTGCTGGGCATTTCTTCATTGGCTTTGGTGGCGATCTATCCCTTTGCAAAACGGTTTACGTGGTGGCCACAGGTGTTCCTTGGTTTGGCGTTTAACTGGGGGGCGTTGCTGGCGTGGACGGCACATTCCGGCCAGCTGGAATGGCCCGCGGTATCGTTATATCTGGGCGGCATTGCGTGGACATTGTTTTTCGACACGATCTTTGCTCACCAAGACACCGAAGACGATGCGCTGATCGGGGTGAAATCAACCGCGCGTTTGTTTGGCGAAAACTCGCGTAAATGGCTGCGCGGTTTTTTGGCGTTGTCGGTTTTGCTGATTGGGTTGGCCACGATTACGGCCCTGATTGATGACGCAAATATCTTGCATCTGGTGATTGCTTTGGGCGGATCATGGTTCTTTGGCTGGCATTTGGCATGGCAATTACGCCTGCTCGACACCGACAAACCCGAGGTTTGCCTTAAGCTTTTCCGTGCCAATCGTGATTCCGGCCTTATCGTTGGGCTATTTTTTGCCGTGGCTCTAATGCTATGATTGAAACCTGACGTCGCGGGGACTAGACAGATGAAAAGAACTTTGGGCACGGTTTAATAATGCGAATAAAATCAATCTTTACGGCAGGTGCGATCTTTCTTGCGGCCGGTGCTGTCAGCTATTTTGCGGCCACCCGTGCGGCCAATTTCATCGAAACACGCACCGTCGAGGATTTGTCCCATGCGTTGAACGCCGAAGGCTATGACTGGGTCAGGGTTCATGCCAACGGTCTGATGATTTTCCTGGAAGGCACGGCCCAAGACGAAGCTGCGCGTTTTAAAGCCCTAACCGTAGTCAACGGCATTGTTGATGCGGCGCGCGTTGTGGATGATATGAATGTTGTTGACGCGGCGGGGATTGCTCCACCCACATTTGCCGTTGAAATACTGCGCAATGGTGATGGCGTGTCGTTGATCGGATTGGTGCCCACATCAACCAATCGCGATGCGGTGGTTGAATCCATTACCAAACTGGCCGGTGGTGCACAGGTAACAGATATGCTGGATTCAGCCGATCATCCAAAGCCCAAGGGCTGGGATGCGGCGATGCAATTTGGCCTAACCGCGTTGCGCATGCTGCCTAAATCTAAAATTTCGATTTCGGCCAACATGGTTTCGGTGACCGCAATTTCCGGAAGCCCGGATGAAAAACACGCACTTGAGAAAAAGCTGCGGCGCGCGCAGCCTAAACTCGTTAAACTTGAGTTGAATATCTCTTCTCCGCGTCCGGTCATTACACCGTTTACTTTACGGTATGTGGTTGATGAAAACGGGTCTCGGTTTGATGCGTGTTCTGCCGATACCGAAAAAGCCAAAGCCGCAATCATTGCGGCGGCGATGAAGGCCGGTGTAACCGAAAGAATTGATTGCACTATTGGTTTGGGTGTTCCCACGCCGTCATGGCAAGACGCGGTCATTACCGGAATTAAAACACTGGAAAATATGGGCGGTGGCACGATTACTTTTTCGGATGCCGACGTCACGCTTGTGGCCCTTGATACCATCAAGCGCAGCGATTTTGAACGCGCAGTAAGCGAGCTGGAAGCCGAATTGCCCAAACTGTTTTCGCTACATTCTGTGTTGCCCGAACCTGTCACGATTGATGGAACCGGTGTAAGCAGCGGCCCACCCGAATTCATTGCCACCCTTAGCCCCGAAGGCCAAGTGCAATTGCGCGGCCGCGTAACAGATGAACGCCTGCGCGCCGCCGTTGACAGCTTTGCCAAAGCGGAGTTTGGCGTTGACAAAATCTATAGTGCAACCTTGCTGGATAAAAAGCTGCCCGATGGTTGGCCGATCCGTGTTCTGGCAGGCATCGAAGCCTTGTCCGAGCTTGAAAATGGCGCGGTTGTTGTTCAGGAAAATTTTGTGCAAATCCGCGGCAAAACCGGCAATCCGGATGCCCGGGCCAACA
>CAMZKY010000332.1 GCA_947311455.1 uncultured Marinosulfonomonas sp.
GCAGAACCGTGGTTTTGCAGAGGCAAAAGGCCGGTGCGTTTCAACGCCGTCTTTGGTAATCACAACCATTTCGCCCGGTTCGATTTCGCGCACGAATTCAGCACCGATGATATCAAGCGCACAGGTTTCCGAGGCCAAAGCCCAGCCATCCCCAACTTTACCCAAAACAAGTGGCCGGACACCCAAAGCATCCCGCACACCAATCAATTTGGTGCGGGTCATGGCCACAATCGAAAAGGCGCCTTCAACACGGCGTAGGGCGTCTTTCATTCGTTCGGGAATGGTGTTTTGAAAGCTGCGAGCCATCAGGTGGATAATGCACTCACTGTCCGAACTGGATTGAAAGATTGAACCATGGCCAATCAATTCACGCCGCAAAGCATCGGCATTGGTAATGTTACCGTTATGGGCAATGGCGGCCCCGCCAAGGGAAAATTCGCCAAAAAACGGTTGCACATCACGGATAACAGCCGCCTTTGATCCGGCGGTTGAATACCGCACATGTCCGATGGCAATCGGGCCGGGCAGGGTTTCCATCAAGGATTGTTTGGTGAAATGATCGCGCACATATCCAAATCGACGTGCCGAATTAAACCCTTGTTCGGGATCATGGCTAACAATGCCACCGGCTTCTTGGCCGCGATGTTGTAGCGCGTGTAATCCGAGGGCTGTGAAATTGGCGGCTTCGGCCACACCAATGACGCCAAAAACGCCGCATTCCTCTTTTAGTTTATCATCGTCAAACGGCGTTCCTGTTATTTCAGGGGTGACATTTTTGGTCATTAAATTAACGAGCCTCGAGTCGGGGAGCGGAAAAGATGTGTGAAGATTTCAAGGTAACTGCTCCATAAAAGTTTCGATGTGGATTGAGGCGCGATCAAGGTTCTTATCGATTTCACCATAAGACTGTCGCAAATATTCTACTTTGGGATCAATATTTTGTAAATTTGTTGAAAAGTCTTCTAATGATGCAATATCGTCAACTTGCGGCAATGAATTTAATTGTAGCATTTGATTTTCCAAAGCTGCACAAGGCTTATTAGCATAAAGGGCATCCAGAATTGTGGTGGAGGCATGGGAAACTACCGCATCGCATATGGCCAATCCATCTTGGATGGTACTATAGGCAAAAGGCCCCCGATAGCGATCCATATTAATTAAATTTTGCCTTTTTTTCTGTACAAGATCAATTTGTTCTTTTTCAAGTTTTTCGTTTCTGGCACGGTGTGGACGGATAATAAGCAAAATATCGGGGTTTCGTTCGCAAAATTGATCCAACATTTGATAAAGTTGTTTCTGCGTATCCATTCCAAATCGTGAAATTTGGTCGCCAAAACTGGTGCAAACCAACAAACGCTGACGGAAACCGGAAAAAAACTGTTCCAAATCAGGGGCAAGTGGGGTTGGTGTAGAATATTGCTTTTTAATAAAACCAGTTTGTTTAACCTTGTGCCTGATGTCGCTTTTTAAATTATCCGAATACTCAGATGTATTTCCTTCCCAACACAAAATGAGATCCGAATACCAATTGCTGTCTGAATTGACGTCCCCCCAA
Organism: uncultured Marinosulfonomonas sp.; assembly: GCA_947311455.1. Classification (GTDB taxonomy): domain Bacteria; phylum Pseudomonadota; class Alphaproteobacteria; order Rhodobacterales; family Rhodobacteraceae; genus Profundibacter. The sequence continues at coordinate 1,556 of CAMZKY010000332.1, forward strand.
TTTAGGCCAGTTTGAATTAACCCATGCTGAATAAAAATTTGCGGTGTCCCGCTGGCAGGAAGATAATGATCTCGAGGGCGGGAAGCTTTTCGATATGCATATGGGTCAGAATGTGATAGAATGGCATCGGCGTGTTTTAATTCTGAAAAGGAAAACAACTCTATTTTTAGACGTGATTGAATACGGAAATTCATTCCTGATTGGGCCAGCGTGTTTTTGATATAGACGTCCTTGTGTATAAGACGATCAGATACAATGATATCCACATCGACTTTATTCCGAGTGGATAGCCTTTCCAATACGGGAAAGCATGACTCAAAGGTTGGTGCGTGGGTGACGAAACACAACAGATGTTTTTTTGAATCTGAGTTTTTCATTAACGGAATCCATCCGAAAGTATGTATTGCGTCGGCAATGGTCGCATTTCAGCAGTCGCTCCGAATCCGGTGGCAGGGATGTTGCGCCTCTCATACGGGGTTACGTCGCTTGTGTCACGCTGATTGCATCGATGATGTGATTATCTGCCGCAATTTGGTGAATTACTGTGGGTAACAACCGGATCAGGCGTGTTTACCGGATGTTTACCAGTATTAACACAGCGAAAAATCCGGTTTTGGGTGTATGGCAACCGTATGGCTTTGGTATGGCAACCGTATGGCAAACCCGCCCCGAAAGCCGGGTTAACGCTGCGTGCGCAGGCTATCCCCGACTAGTTCGCGGGGCAGCTGCTAACCAATGATTCATAACGGCTTACAAACCAACCCGGTGCATCCTCGGGGACGGCACCATTCACATCATCTTGCACTCGGGCAAACAAGCGCGCAGTGCGGCTATCGTCAACAATAGGAACAGCTTGGCTGCTGATCACGCGATCATAAACTACCAAAGCCACAGCCACCAAAATCACGCCACGCACAACGCCGAACAAAAATCCAAGCCCCTGATCCAAACCACCAAGGATTGATCGTTGCACCAGTGATGAAAACAGCGGCGTAAATAATGACATGACAACAAGGCCAACCACCAGCACAATAAAAAAGGCGGCAATCATGCCCAGCTCGCAATTTCCCTTGATGATTTTATCTCCAAGGAACGGGATTTCATTTACCAAAGGTTGCACTTGCGCTGCGAATAGAAAAGCCAGAAATGCCGCCCCGATCCATCCTGCAATCGAAAGGGTTTCACGCACGAACCCGCGCGAATACGCCAAAAGCGCCGAAATAATGATAACAACGGCCACTACGCCATCTATAATTGTGAAACCGTCCAAATCGTCACTCCTTTGCGGCTATCCCGCTCCGAATATATCGCCAACAAACCCTGTCAGGTCTGTGATGTTTTGTATCTTTAAGCCTTGTCTCGACGTGCCTTTTGACCCCGCCGGAACAATTGCCCCTGAAAAACCAAGTTTTGCCGCCTCTTTCAAGCGGTTTTCTGTTTGGCCTACGGGCCTTAACGCGCCTGATAGGCTAATTTCACCGAAAACAACAGTGTCCGCAGGCAAAGCTGTGTCTTCACGGGCGGAAAGTAGCGCAGCCGCAACAGCCAGATCCGCAGCGGGTTCCGAAATGCGCATTCCGCCTGCCACATTCAAGTAAACATCCAGCCCCGCAAACGGAATTCCACAGCGTGATTCCAGCACTGCAAGGATCATCGCAAGGCGTCCGCTGTCCCACCCCACAACCGCGCGCCGTGCCTGTGAGTGGGGCGAAGGAGCAACCAGTGCTTGCAGCTCACACAACACAGGGCGTGTGCCCTCGATGCCCGCAAACACGACTGATCCCGGCGCAGGCTTGTCGCGTTCCGACAGGAACAGGGCCGAAGGGTTTGTTACTTCGGACAGGCCTTTGCCCGTCATTTCAAAAACCCCGATTTCATCCGTGGGGCCGAAGCGATTTTTCACTGCACGTAATATTCTGAATTGATGGCCGCGCTCGCCTTCGAAATAAAGCACGGTATCGACCATGTGTTCGACAATGCGGGGGCCGGCAATCTGACCGTCCTTGGTAACGTGGCCCACCAGTATCACCGCCATGCCGCGCCGTTTGGCAAATGTGGTTAGCTCATGCGCGGCAGAACGCACCTGCGAAACAGATCCGGGCGCGCTTTCTACATTATCGGCCCACATGGTTTGAATGGAATCAATGATAGCCAGCGCGGGTTTTTGTTCCTCAAGTGTGGTAAGGATATCGCGCAGGTTGGTTTCGGTCGCGAGCTGCACATCCGCGCCCCGCAGGCCCAATCGATCCGCACGCATTCTGATCTGTGCCGAGGCTTCTTCGCCCGACACATAGATAACTTTTAATCCTTTATCGGAAAAACTGGCTGCAGCTTGCAACAGCAACGTAGATTTTCCGATACCCGGATCGCCCCCTACCAAAATGGCCGATGCCGGCACCAAACCACCGCCCAAAACGCGATCCAACTCTGCCAATCCTGACATGGTGCGCGGCGGCGGGGTTTCTTTGCTGGATAAATCAGTCAGATTGATCGAGCGGCCCCGTTTGCCCCCCAAAGATTTTTTGCTTGGCCCCGCCGACAAAGGCGCTTCTTGGGTGATGGAATTCCACGCGCCACAGCCATCACAGCGCCCCGACCATTTTTTATGGGAGGCGCCACAGGCGTTGCAGGTGAATGTATTTTGTTTGACCATAGGGGTTTGTGCAACACCACGCGCGCGCTCGCAAGGTGTCTAATCGATCTGTTTGGGGATTTTACCTTCATTACTAAAAGAAATAGCCAATGATCCAAGGATACACGCGGTAAACATATATAATCCCCATGCAATTTCCACAGAACCAATCCCTATGCCCTTGATGAGCACCACATAAAGCGCAATCAGGAATATATCGGCCATGGCTAATTTCCCCAGCACATGCAGCACTGGCAAAACCCGCGGGCTAAGCAGATTATAGTGGATCAGGGCAAGGCCAAGGGTTTTCATAAAGGGTGCAAAAATTGCAAGGAATGTCACAATCAGCGCCAAAAACACATCGGACGCCCACAAAGATTGCAATCCTGTGATCACCGAAATTTCTTTTAAATCGAAAAAGTAAGGTAAATAGCTGCCCATAATCCCTGCTTTCAACATCGGCGCAAACCATGCGATGGGAAACAGAATAAGCAAAGACAGGTTTAGCAACGGGATCAGACGCATATAGGCTCCGGTTTGTTTGGTTCTTACGAAAATGGGCCGCAAAACCGCAGTTTTCAAGGTGAGACCTGCTTGTTCAGTAAATAAAACAATAGCCGAGATGCAGCCAACCCGTTACTGTAAAGAAAAACGGAGGGTTCTATGCCTGTTATTTCTCAAGACGCCGATCACCAAACGGTCATCACGACATTCGAAGTAATACCAGCAAATTGCGACGCGCTTTTGGATGTCTTGAAAAAAGCCTGTAATGAGTTTGTGCGCCATCAACCCGGGTTTGTTGGCGGGGCGATGCATGTAAACGATGCCAAAACCCGCATTGCCAACTATACCCAATGGAAAAATCGCGATGATTTTCACGCTATGGTGCGGAGCGACGAAATGCAGGCGTTTAATATTCGCTACAATGAATTGTGCAAATCCTTTGAACCTATTCTTTTTGATGTCGTCGTCAGTATTGATTAAAACAAAGATGTTATTGGCACCGCCCTTTTATCCGGCCAAACGCCTCAGGCGTTGGTTTTTGTTGTTGGATTTTGCTTAGGTTTTCGTGCAATCAAAACCACGTTTTCTTGGGTTGGTAATTTATCACTCTCCAGCTTCATTCCGATTGCAGGCAGGATCTCGGCCAGATCTGCCTCAAGCCGATCCAATTGCTTTTCAACCAATCCCTCTTCGGTTTCTACCTGCAACTGCCAATTCTTAAGCTGTTGTGTGGTGAGCTGCGCCATACGGATGTTTTCCTGATAGGTTTCGATCTCTTCTTGGCGTTGTTTTAAAAACAAACGCGCCCGATCAATTTTTTCTTCGGAATACAATTCGGCCAGCTCACGGGATTCATGGCTCATTTGTGAGGCAACTTCAAGAACCGCAGGCTCAAGCGTGGCCAAATCAGGATGTTCGCGCAAATAGGCAATGCGTTCGCGCACGGAATCAAACTCGGAACCGGTTTTGAACATGCCACGGCGATCCCCCTCAAAGCTGGCGCGGTATGCGTGTTCAACATCTTTCATGGTGATATGAAAACTGCGGTGGCTGTTTTCCAATGTCATAATGCGTGCGTTGGAGGGGATGTAAAATGCAAGCGCAATGCAAAATCCGGTGAAAACCAGCTGCGCATACATGCCGGCATTCACAATATCAGTATCGCCAAAGCGGGCAGAAATATCCAACCACGGGAATATCCCGATTGCAGATGCGATTGTGATACTCACCATTGAAATGGCAAGCAATCCAATTAAAACAATAGAAAAATTATGAAAAAATTTAAGCGCAGTCGCCCAAATACCTTTTGATCGCTTAGGCATAAATCCCCCTAACTAATAACACCAAAACCCATTCCAGCAGCAGAATAACAGGGTTTAGGACACACTCCGCATTAAGGTTAACGCAAAAACGATATGCCGATAAGGGGGAAAGATTCGGGCAATAAATCAAGTTCGATTGTTATTGTTTCCATTTTGGAAAACAAAGATTTAACGAACTGCCTCGATTGGGCCATCCGAACGGCCATGGATGAACTGATCAAGGTAAGGATCACCTGAGTCGTCCATATCCGCAACATTTCCTGTCCATTTGATAACGCCGTCATGCAGCATCGCCACCTTGTCGGCAATGGCGCGCACCGATGTCATATCATGGGTAATGGTCATGGCCGTTGCCCCCATTTCCACAACAATCTCACGGATCAATTCATTGATTACGCCCGACATAATCGGATCAAGGCCTGTGGTTGGTTCATCAAAAAAGATGATTTCAGGCTCTGCCGCAATGGCGCGGGCAAGGCCCACACGTTTTTGCATACCGCCTGATAGCTCGGCAGGAAATAAATCCGCAACCTCGGGCTTCAAACCCACACGGCGCAGTTTTTCAATGGCGATTTCCCGCGCTTCGTCTTTTGGGCGTTTCAAGGAGCCGCGCAGCAGGCGAAAAGCCACATTTTGCCAAACCGATAGGCTGTCAAAAAGGGCCCCGCCTTGGAAAAGCATTCCGAAACGGGCCAAAAAAGCATCTCGTTCAACGCGGGTGACATCCTCGCCATCTACGGTAATTGTGCCTTGATCCGGTGTCACAAGGCCCAGCACAGATTTCAGCGCCACGGATTTTCCCGTGCCCGAACCGCCGATGATAACCATGCTTTCACCACGGGGAATTGTTAAGGTAACCCCACGCAAAACTTTGTTAGAACCAAAGGACTTATGAACATTATCTAATGTAATCATGCCGAGAAAAACAGTTCGGTTAGCAGGTAATTTGATGCAAGGATCAAGATGGATGCGGCCACCACTGCGGATTTTGTTGCGTGGCCAACCCCTTGCGCACCGCGCCCTGAATTCATCCCGTAATAACAGCCCATCAAGGCGATGATAAATCCAAACACAGCGCCTTTTAACAAACCGGACGTTACATCCCACGTTTGAAGGAAATCAACTGTATTATTTATGTAGTTTGCCGCATTAAAATCAAGGCGCGTGATCCCGACAATATAGCCGCCCATAATGCCGATGGTATCCCCGACCGCGATCAACGCGGGTACCACCAAAGTGGCAGCCAATACGCGCGGCACTGTTAAGTATTTCATTGGGTGGGTCGATAAAGTGACCAGCGCGTCAATTTGTTCGGTAACCTTCATCGTGCCGATTTCCGCCGCAATCGATGACGCCACCCGCGCCGCGACCATCAAGCCACCCAAGACCGGGCCAAGCTCCCGTACCATACCGATGGCAACAATGGAGGGCACCACAGATTCCGCATTAAATCGTGCGCCACCTGCATAGATTTGCAAAGCCAGTGCGCCACCGGTAAAAAATGTAGTCAACCCAACCACAGGAAGGCTGAAATATCCAATGTTCATAACGGCTTGAAAGAGTTCTTTAAAGTAAAAAGGCGGGCGGATCATGTGCCCCAAAGTTTGTAGCGTAAAGATGGTGATCCTGCCAATCGCGGCCAGTATCGCCAGGGTGCCACGCCCGACGGCGGCAACGGGAGCAAGCACGCTCATGATTTGAACCCGCCCGCGTAACGGCGCGCATAGCGGGGGCCGAGGGACGTAAGGATTTCATAGCCGATTGTGCCTGCGCTATCCGCAAGCATATCAACTGTTTGGTAAGGGCCAAGAATATCTACGGCGCGTGGAATTGTGTTTAGATGGGTGACATCCACGGCAATCAAATCCATGGAAACCCGCCCAATTAAAGGGCAGGCGATGTCTTCGGCCCAAACCATTGCATTTGAGGACAAGGCGCGCAGCAAGCCATCGGCATAGCCCGCTGAAACCGTTGCAATGCGCGAGGTTTGCTTGGCCGTCCATGTATTTCCATATCCAACACTTTCGCCTTTTTCCACTTGGCGGGTCTGAATAATTGGAAGGGCAAGTGAAACCGCGGGGTAGGCTGCTTTAAACGGCAGACCGCCATAAATACCAATCCCCGGGCGCGTTAGATCAAAATGATAATCTTTCCCTAATAAAATCCCACCCGTTGCGGAAAGGCTACGCGGGCAGGCTACGCCGTTAGTCATATTAACAAAGGCGTCTAACTGTTTGATATTCATAGAATGATTAGGTTCGTCAGCGCAGGCAAGATGGCTCATAATCAGCTTTGGATCACGGGCAAGGGCGATATCGCGCACCGCATACCATTCGCTTTCTTCCATGCCTAATCTATTCATGCCTGTATCCAGTTGGATGCCAAATGGTGCGTTTGGCAAAGCTTCGAAATGGCGGGTCATTTGTTCAAGCGAGTTTAGCATCGGCACCAAATTCAGATCATGTATCATATCGGTATCCCCCGACATGTGCCCACCAAAAACATATATCTCGACGCTTTCGCCCAAGGCCTCGCGCAGGGCGCTGGCTTCCTCGGCGACGGCAACAAAAAAGATACGCGCACCGGCTTGGGCCAAAGCGCGCCCAATACGCGCCACGCCTAATCCATAAGCATCGGCTTTGACAACGGCGGCGGTTTGCACATGACTGGCAGAAAGCGCATCAAGCGCCCGCCAATTTGCGATAATCGCATCTAGATTAATGGTTAATTTTGCTGTTCCCATGATTGGTTTTGGACAGCCTGTCAGATAAGGTCAAGAGCAATCCAAACACCAGCGGCAGTTTTGCGCTTAAAAACCTTCTTCGCCGGCCTGTTGCCAAGGTTTTGCAAGATTTCCAAAACGGGTAAATTCCGCTTCAAATGATAGTTCTACCGTGCCAATCGGGCCGTGACGTTGTTTGCCAATAATGACATCAGCTTTGCCATGCAGATTCGCCATGTCATCTTGCCATTTTGCGACGGCTTCCAGATTATTGTCATCC